>CAZJRH010000443.1:0-1891 GCA_964548215.1 uncultured Nitrospirota bacterium | reverse complement strand
CTCTTCGCCGTGCTGGGCCTCCCCCTGGGCATGATCTCGTCGCGCGGCGGGCGGTTCGGCGGCTTCGTCGCCGGCCTCGCGGCCATCCTGGCCTACTACCTGCTGATGACGGTCGCCTCTTCTCTGGCGCGCACGCAACTGCTGCCACCCCTGGCCGCCGCATGGCTGCCTAACGGCACGCTGTTCGCGCTGACGCTCCTCCTGCTGGCCTGGTGGTTTACGCCCCACATCATGCGTCGCCGCCGCCCGGCGTAACACCCATGTTGCTGCTGCACCGCTACCTGCTGCGCGAGTTCCTCCGAGCCTGGGGCCTGACCTTCGGGGCGTTGGTGGTCGTCTCGCAAGCAATCGATATTTTCGCCCGCCTGCGCCGGGACGCCATGCCGCTCACGCCCGGCCCGTTCGCCGCGTATCTGCTCTTTCACTTCGGGCAAACGGTGCTGATCCTCGTGCCGATCGCCACGTTGATGGGCGCGATCATCTCGCTGGGCCTCTTGGGCAAGCGGCGCGAGCTGCTCGCCATGCGGAGCGCCGGCCTCTCCCCGTGGCACATCGCCCTGCCCTTCCTGCTCTTCGGCGCGCTCGCGAGCGGCCTGCTGGCGGCCGCCAACTGGACGGTGATTCCGATCGCCACCCGGCAGGCGGAGCTGATCAAGGACGCCGCCGCCGGCCGCGACACCACCGCGCTCTTCGGCCAGAACCGGCTGTGGCTGCAGGCGGATCGCCAGCGGCTGATGAACATCCAGCTCGTGCATCCGACCGAGGCGCTCCTGTACGGCGTCACGCTCTACCAACTCGCCCCGGACTTCTCGCTCACGGAGTTGACGGAGGCATCGTCCATCCATTATCGGGACGGCCGGTGGTGGATCTCATCGGGGACGCGATGGCGCTTTCTGGACGACGGCTCGGTCATCACCGATGCCCTGCATGAGGCGCCGATCGAGCTCAACAAACAACCCTCGGATTTTCGCGACGTGGTGATCGATCCGGATGAAATGGACGGCCGGCAGCTCACCCACTATATCGATCAGCTCCGCCGCTCGGGCATCGACAGCGCCCGGTACGAAATCAATTACCACGCCAAGCTTGCCGTGCCGTCGATCACGGCGGTGCTGATGATGATCGGGGTCGCCCTCGGCCTGCAGGGCGGACGCTGGTCGCATCTGGCCCGCAATATCGGCCTGGCCATCATGATCAGCATCGCGTACGCCCTCACGCACGCCTATGCGGTTGCGCTCGGGTTGCAGGGCGTGCTGCCGGCGCCCTTGGCCGCATGGCTGGCGAACGGGCTGTTGGTGCTGGTGGGGGCGGGGCTACTGGTTCGCGTGCGGTGAGGGCGCGGTATCCGTGTGCGCGGTCGGGACGTTGGGCGGGGGTTCTTCGCGCGTGACCTCGGTCAACTCCGCCACGACGGTTCCGAGCGTCACCCGCGCCTCCACCCGGACCGGCAACCGCCGCGCGTCGGTGGTCATCCACAACCAGACCTCGCCTTCATGCAGAAAAAGCCCTTCCTCCTGCTCGATCTTCAGGCGCACCGTCTCGAACGTTCCCGCCTTGGTCTTGACCGTTTCCACCTGTCCGACGGTGACGATGATCTCCTTCGGCCGCTTGCGGTCGTGCACGGGGATGCGCGCGACCTCACCGGGCTCCAGACTCGCCGTCATCCGATAGTAGTAGAACGCCGAGAGCGGATCCTGCACCGCGGCGGCCGTCGGATAGATCCGGCTGCGCCCCTCCGTGATCAGCGTGACCGACTGGCCGGCCTGATCAAAACGCAATTCCCGGTCGCGCTTACGAAAACCCTGGCGTCCGGTCATCGTATAGCGGATCGGTAAAAACCGTCCAGCCTCGACAAAACTGTCGACCCGTGTCTTGACGGGATAGAGCAGAC
>CAZJRH010000442.1:0-2062 GCA_964548215.1 uncultured Nitrospirota bacterium | reverse complement strand
GCTCCACGGTGGTCGAGCCGCCGCGCTCGACCTATCACGATCCGGCGACCGGCAAGGAGATCCGCAGCGGCCCGGTGGCCGACATTCGGACGACCGATCCGGTGGCGCATAACGTGAAGGGGAGTTTCCGGGAGCTGGTTATGCACGTGGTCGATTCCAACCCCCGGACGGCCGAGCTGATCACGGCCGACAATCCGATGGCGGGGAGACCCTCGGTGGACGGCACGCCGTCGGCCAAATATCCGGACAAGATGAATGTCTCGCCGATGACCTTCCTCAACGGCGGCGAGGCGACGACGGGCGGAGGCTACGGGATGCGGGTGGAACCGCTCTCGGTGCGGCTGGCGAACAACCCCGATCCGTCGCAGCTCTTCGTGAGCCGGGTGCACGGCGATCCGGAGACGCCGTTGCTGCGGGCATACCTGGGGGATCCGATCGTGGTCCGGTATCAGCAGACGTCGGCCAACGAGGCTCACGTCTGGCACGTGAGCGGCCACTGGTTCCCGCTGGAGCGGTACAACGTTGATTCGAAGCCGCGCAACAGCATGCACATCGTCATCGGCGAGCGGCACAACCTGGTGATCCCGGCGGCCGGCGGCCCGCAGCAAATGGCGGGCGATTATCTCTACTACTCCGGCCGGGCGTCGCACTTCTCGGGAGGCGCCTGGGGCCTCATCCGCGTGCAGGACAAGCTGGACAAGACATTGCAGCCGCTGCCGTCGCGCGAGGAGATCCCCGCCTCGGCCAAGGCGCTCTGTCCCGCGGACGCGCCCGTGAAGAGCTTCGCAGTGTCGGCGATCGATCACGCGATGAAATTCAACAAGGGCACGCCGGATGCCATCGAGGTGGATCTGGGCCGCCACCAGGCGATGAAAAATCACCAGGGCAAGGTCTACGTCCTCGATGACGAAGTCACGCCGGTCAAAAACGGCATGCTGCAGCCGAATCCGCTGACGCTGCGCGTCAACGTGGGCGACTGCATGAAGATCAAGCTGACCAACCGGATGGCCGCGGAACGGGCCGGCATGCACATTGACGGCCTGGCCTTCGATCCCAAGGATTCGATGGGGATCAACGTCGGCAACAACCCCGGCGACCAGACGATCGGTCCGGGCCAGACGAAGACGTACACCTATTACGCCCACCCGGACCTGGGTGAAAATGGGGCGCTGATTCAGGATTGGGGCAATGTCATCTCCAATCCCCGGAACGGCCTGTATGGGTCCATTATCATCGGGCCGAAGGGGTCGAAGTATCGTGATCCGGCGACGGGCGCCGATCTATCGATGAAGAACGCCTGGCAGGCGGACGTCATCGTGGACCGGACGATCCCGGGCAACGAGAGCAAGACCAATTACCGGGATGTCTCGTTGATCTTCCAGGATGAGGATAACCTCATGGGCACGAGCTTCATGCCCTACGCCCAGAAGATCGGCGGGTTGGTCGGGGTCAACTACCGGGCCGCCATGCCGACCGACTATGCCCTGGACAACGGTTGTAACGTGGGGATGCTCTTCCGCTGCGTGGCGGACAAGGGCGGGGTCAGCACGCCGGTCATCGAGGCGCATGCGGGGGATCCCGTTCTGATCCACGTCTTTGGCGGCTTCAATGAGCAGGTGGGGGTCTTCGCCCTGGACGGCCATCAATGGCCGATCGACACCATCCGGGGGGCGCACCTGCACAGCGCCTATGAGTTCGGCGGCACGTCGTACATCCGCGTTGATCTGCGGGGAGGCGCCGGCGGGCCGGCCCAGTTGCCGGGCGACTACGTCTATATGAATCACCGGCCGGCCTATATCGACGCGGGCCAGTGGGGGCTCTTGCGGGTGTTGCCGAAGGGCGACAAGCGGGTCCTGGCGCTGAACGCGCCGGAGTTGGAGGTGCGGCCGGTTTCGGTGGGGGCTCGTTAGCACGACCCCCATTCGATCGGCCTGTTGCGGGGGAGTTCGGGAAGGGGGGCGCGCGTAGGCGGGGACTTGATGGAGAAAGCCGAGGGAGGGGACTCCGCCGCGAGCCCCCTCCTTTTCTTTAAGCTGCTCGGCGCTCGACGGGAGGATGGGAT
>CAZJRH010000441.1:0-1630 GCA_964548215.1 uncultured Nitrospirota bacterium | reverse complement strand
CCTGCTTGACCTCCAGACCGGGGCGACCGGGACCGGGACGCCGCCCACGGCTATCACCTGGCGCATTGCGGCCTCCCCCTTCTGGCTCTCCGAAACGGAAGCGGCCTTTTTCGAGCAATTGGGAATCCATCTGCAGCGCTTCTATCAGGCGACCAACCAGCTCTATCATGCCAGCCGCAAGGAGCAGCAGCCGGCGTGGGTCTGCCGCTATTTCGACCAGGGCAAACCGGACGAGATGATCGCGTTGGGCCGGATGAACCGATTCAAATCGCAACTGCCCGGCGTCATTCGCCCGGACATCATCCCCACAGAGTCCGGCCTCGCAATCACGGAGTTGGATGCCGTTCCCGGCGGGATCGGCCTGACCGCCGCGCTGGGGCGCGTGTATTCCGACGTAAGGGCGCAGCATGCTGCGCCCTTACAAATCATCGGCGGCCCGGACGGTATGCTCGCCGGTTTTGCCGCGATGATCCACGCCACGCTCGCGCGCCGCCAGGCCCATGCCGACGTAGGGGCGGTTCGCGAACCGCCCCTACTGGCCATTATCGTCTCCGAGGAATCGAAAGACTACCGCGCCGAGATGGCCTGGCTGGCCGCGCAATTGCCACGCTTCGGCGTGCGCGCGGCGATGCTATCCCCTGAAGAAGTGCGTTTCACCGAACAGCAACTGGAGTGCGATATCGACGGCCGGTCGCACCGCATCGATGTGCTCTACCGCTTCTTCGAACTGTTCGACGTCAACAACATCCCCAAAGCCGAACTCTTTCTCTATAGCGTTAAAAAGGGGCTGGTGGCCATGACCCCGCCGCCTAAAACCTATCTGGAAGAAAAACTCGTCTTTGCGCTCCTGCACCATCCGGCGCTGCACACGTTCTGGGAGGGCGCGCTGCCGGCCGACACGCTGGCCTTGCTGCGCCAACTCGTCCCGCCGACATGGATCCTTGATCCCCATCCCTTGCCGCCCCATGCGGTGATTCCGGATCTCTCGATCGATGAGCGACCGGTCACCTCCTGGGACCAACTGGCCCACGCGTCGCAGAAAGGCCGCCGCATGGTCATCAAACCGTCGGGTTTTTCGCCGATGGCCTGGGGCAGCCGCGGGGTGGTGGTCGGCCACGACCTGCCGCAGGACGCCTGGGCCGAGTCACTAAAGCAGGCGCTGGCCGGTTTCAACGAGACGCCGTATGTTCTGCAGCCGTTTGTCTCCGGCCGCTCCTACCGGATGAACTATTGGGATCCGCAGAGCGATCGATTGGTGGAATTGCAGGGACGCGTCCGGTTGTCGCCCTATTATTTCACCGCCCATGATGAGGTCCGCCTGGGCGGCATCCTCGCCACGCTCTGCCCGATGGACAAAAAACTGCTGCACGGCATGAGCGAGGCGATTCTGGCGCCCTGCGCCGTCCGGAGCCGAGATGACCGATAAACCTCGAGAGAAATGGCTGGAGCTCTTCCGTGGCGGCGTGACCGACGCCGAGTCACTGGCCCGCGAGACTAACGTCGATCCGGACGCGGTTGAGTCGGCGATCGCCGACTATCCCGTGCGGATCAACGACTATTTTCTGAATCTGATGAAAGAGAAAGGCGCGCCGATCGCCCTGCAGGTGGTGCCGTCGGCGGCCGAGATCGA
>CAZJRH010000440.1:0-3641 GCA_964548215.1 uncultured Nitrospirota bacterium | reverse complement strand
CGTTTGAACTCGCCCCGCTTGTCCGCTTCCCGGGCCAGTTCTTCGGACTCCTTTTCCACCGTCCGAAGCCGGGCGATTTCTGAAAGATGCTCCCGCGTTTTACGATCCGCTTTGTCTTCAGGATCGCGGACGGCCCCCTTGAACTGCCGCCCGTCGTGGGCCTTCAAAGTGGACTGAAGCCGCTTGTAAGCCGTTTGTCGGGCTAGGTTCCTGAACGCGGAGCCGGTCTTGTCTAGCCCGTCTTCGCTCACTTGCCTTTTCCTTTCTTCGGGTCTACTACGGATTTGACCGCTTCCAAAACCTTCTTCATTTCCACGACGCCCCCGGCCTTCATCCGTTCCCGTTCCTTCTCTTCCATCCCGGGAACCCGGGGGAACCGGGCAAGGAACTTCAACGCGGCGGCATGGTTCAGGGATGCAATCCGCTTCAGTACGGCCACGTTTGCAATCGTCTTCAGGTCGTGGGCGCGTATTTCCCCACGGTAAAACAGCGTGACCCGTGGCCCGTCAACCGAACGAACTTCAATCAAGCCTTTGAACGCCATAGGCATTTGCTCCGTCAATCAGGTTTCTAACTTCCGGGTCCAACGACCATTCGTATTTCGATCCTGTTCCGATTTGCTTGACCATACCGATAGCCGCCAAGTCTTGCAAGGCCCGGAACACCGTCGAAGGGGTCAACTTCGTACACTTGGCGTTGATGTCCTTGGTACGGACGACGCTTTCGGTCTTCGGGCAAAGCCTGTAGACCGCGTGGATTACGTCTTCGATCTTGTCCGGCACGGTCGAAAGGGCAACGCTTGTTACCAGCTTGTAGGTACGTTCGCTGATAGTTTTTTCCCCGTAGTAGATCGCAATTCCGATTGCCATTTTCGAATATTGTTTTCCCAATCGGGTTCCGATTTCGTAACTCGCCTTGTTCGTCAACAGGCTTGTGTTGTACCGGTCCCGATTAACGACGCCGCGCATTCGGGCGGACAGCATGGACAGCCGGGCAACTTTCAGTTTCATCGGAACGGGCATGATCGGAAGCGGGTCGGGAATCTGTTTCGTCAAGTACCGAGCGGCGGCTTCCTTGAGGGAATCGCGCATCAACACTTCCCGGTTGATGTTGGAAATTGCCCGCAAGATCCTTGCTTCTTCGTCTAGGTGGACGGTGTTCCCTTCCAAGCGGTACTTCAAGAACCGTTCCCCCAACCCTGAATTGAGGGAAGCGAAAGCGTCAATGTTCGGGGTGACGCCCGCGATTATACCGAAGGTGCTTTTGTACCGCCGGACTACTCCGTTTCCGAATTGCTTTTCGAACTTGCCGTCGTAAGCGTCCCGAAGCTGGCCGAAGATTTCATCCCGGGCCATGGGGTGCATTGTAAGCGTGGTCGTGAAGTCCTTGATTACAAAAACCTTTCCGTCCAGTTTCGGAATCAAGGACGGGTCTTCACCCCCGACCCATGACGCGCCCGATACCAGAGCGTGAGGGGTCAACGAACTGCAAGAGTAGACCCGCTCCGAATCCGAAATGGACATGAGTAACTCGGACTTCATCCCGCCCGGGGGCGCGACCATGAAAATCCAAAGCGGATCGCCTTGAAGCCGGTTTGCAAAACACGCCCCGAACATAATCGCCAACGGCTCATCGTTCCGAAGGTGCAACCACTTCTGATATTCCTTTATCAAGGCTTCCCGGGTAAGGGGCTCAAGAACTTTATTAGGTTCCGCCCCCGGCTCCCCGGGCGTAGAACCCGCACCCGTACCCGCAACCGCCCCGGAATCCGAAGCCTTTTTAGTCCGGGGCCGTTCGCTGGTAATCAACGCATGAAGGGCCGCGAAACACGCCCGGGGCTTCTTCCCGCGCACGGCTCCCGCCACGATCCAATCCCGCGTGTCGAACCCGTCCACCGAACCGCCCGGCCATTCCACGAACCGCAAAGACTTGGACGCCGTAGACAGAAGTTCAAAACAACGCAACTCCCCTTGGGCTCCCGCTTCGTCCGCGTCGTACAAGGCGAAAACGTCCCGGCCCTTGAAGGCCGGAACCCATTCGGTTTTGAACGTATTGGCCCCCGGGAGCCCGACCGCTATTCCGGGTTCTTTGAGCAAGCGGAGCAACCAATCAAGGGCCATGGCGTCCCATTCGCCTTCGCAAACGTACACGGGCTCCCGTGTCCGCTTGGGGTCGGAAAGCTGGTCGTGTCCGAAAATCCCGGTTGATACCCCGGGGCTGGACATGGACTTCCGGCCCGGTCGCCACGTCCGAAGGTCCACCACGCGGCCCTTGCCGTCCCTGATAGGAATGGTGAAGTTCCGCCCGTCGAAGCCCACGCCCCACCGGGAGAAGGCCGACTTGGGAAGCTGGCGGGAACGGGCCAAGGTCGATTGGGCTTCGGGGGCGGCATTGTAGGCCGCGTGGTTGTCCTTGGCGGTTTGGGCCAAGAACGCTTCAAAGTTCCCCGACAAGCCCGTTGTCTTGGAGTCCCAAAGTTTCGTTCTCCAGTTGACGTAGAATTTTCGTTCCTTCCCGCTAAACGGACAGTCCCCGATTACCTGATCCCCGGCCATGTCGTGAAACACGACCCCATGGGTTACGAACCCCCGTATAGCTTTGGCGGCTTCTTCGTGAATCATCCTTGCCCCTTCTCCCTATTTCAATGCCAGTTCTTTTTTTTCATTCCAACGGGTTACGGTTTTCGCCACGTCCACGGGCAGGGGGAGCCCGAACCGCCCCCCGTGGTCTTCCATGATCCGTTTTATCCTCCGAAGGAACCAAGGGAACGCGCATTCAATCTTGGTTTCTATAACGATTTCGTCGTGAATGGTAAGGACTATCCAAGCCTGTATTCCCTTCTTCCGCATGGCGTCCAGGTATTCCGCCACGGCAATCATCCGGTCTTTAAGCAAGTCCGCTGCCGATCCTTGGACCATGTAGTTGACCGCACGGTAAGCGTAATCAGGATCAACCCAAAGTTTCCGGTTGAACCGGTTTCGGATATAACCGTCACGGTACACGATTGACGATAACTCTTCCGAATACCTTTGGATTCCCCGGAATGTTGAATGGTACTCTTCCAGAAGTTCCAGGGCTTCGGCCTTGGGGCAAACCAACTTCGACGCCACGGCGTCCGCCCATCCGCCGTACACGGTAAGGAAGTTGATTATCTTGGCCTTCTTCCGGCTGTTCTTTTTGTCGATTGTCTTTTCCGCTAGGTTGATGTCCCATCCGTTTTCGTCCAGCCAAGACGTAGCTAGGGTTTCCGCGCTGGCCTTCGCCCCCTCCCGTTTGCGGAGACGGGCAACGGTATAAAGGGTCTTGGGCGTGTTCTCCGCGTCCCTGCCGTCCAGCCCTAGGGCCGTGATTGCGGCCTTTATTGCAGCGTCGGGTCGGTCCCTCCCCCAAATCCTCCGGGCGCATTCGGCATGGATGTCCCGCCCGCCGTCTTGGATAGCCGCCAGCATTACGGTTTCTTGGGCCACGTCCGCGAAGATCCGAAGTTCAAGTTGTGAAAAGTCGAAGTGGTACCAAACGTAACCCGGCCTAGGTCCGAAAGGGGTCCGGGCTTGAATGGGCTCCGTAGAAAATCCCGCGCCCGAAGCGTCCGCGACATTCTGAAGGTTGGGTTGACGGCAGGAGTAACGGCCCGTGACCGG
>CAZJRH010000439.1:0-1904 GCA_964548215.1 uncultured Nitrospirota bacterium | reverse complement strand
CGCGACGCTGCTCCGGCAGCAGACGGAATTGCGCGACACGCTGACAACGTTCGGGCCGGTGGCCGCGTCGGAACTGCACGGGCTGCTGGCCGACCTGATCGAGGTAACGGCCCCCTATGAACGGGCGATCGAGGCGGCGCTGGGTGAGCAGTTGCAGGCGTTTGTCGTTGACGAGGCGCACATTGCGCACTCGGCCATCGCATTTTTAAAGAATCACTCGGTCGGCCGCGCCCTGTTTCTTCCGAATCGGTGGACGGCCGGCACGCCGTCCCCCACCCTGTCCGATCCGCACCTGATCGGGCCGGCCACGGCGCTGGTCGCGCCACGCTCGGGTGTTGAGCCGGAGACGGTGCAGCCATTGATCGACCGGTTGCTCGGCCGGGTCTGGGTGATCGATACGTTGGACCATGCGCTGTCCCTGGCCCCGGCCCTGCCGGCCGGCGGCCTGCTGGTGACCGCCGACGGCGACGCGGTCTCTTCCGACGGCCTCATCAGCGGCGGCCGTCCTCCCGAGGCGGGCTCGGGCCACGGCCACGGCCTGCTGCAGCAGCGACGCACGCGGCAGGCGCTGGAAGCGGAGCTCCCGCGGCTCGAATCGGCGCTCGCCGGACTGGCCCAGCAATGCCAGGCGGTGCAAGCGCGGCTGGACGAAGGTTTGGCCAAGGAACAACAATGCCGCGACGAGATGCAGGAGATGCAAATCGGGCAGCTCAACCAGCAGCGGGAACTGGCGCAATTGGAGCAGGCCCGCGAACGGCTCCAGACGCAGCAGTCCCTGTTGCATCAGGAGACGGCGGTGTTGCTGCGGGATGCCGAGGACGCCGAGCAGGAGCGGCGGCAGGTGGACGAGGAGCTGGGGCGCCTCGCCCAGAGGCGGCAGGTGTTGGAGGTGCAACTGATCGATCGCACCGGCGCCGTGGCGAAGGCCGCCGAATTACGCGAGACGGCGCAGGAGCAATTGACGCAACTCAAGGTGGCGGCGGCCAGCGGGCAGGAACGGGTTGAGCAGGCCGTCTCCGCCATGACGCACCTGCAGCGGTTGGCCGAGCATTTGCGGCAGCAACGCGAGGAAAAAATCACCCGCCTCGACTGGCTGGCGGCCCAGCAGGATCGGGCGCGGCAGGAAACGGAACAGCTCGCGGCGCAACAGCGGGAGACGGCGGTCGCCTTGCAGGCGCTTCGAGAACGTCATCGCGGCGCGCTGGCCCAGGCCGAGCAGCGGCAGACGACCTTGCGGGCCCAAGAGGCCGACGACAAAACGCAGCGGCAGGCGCTGGAGCAGCGGCAGACGGAGGTGGCCGAGATCGGCCGGCTCCTGGCGGACATCGGCCACCAGAGCGAGCGCATCGCCGACTATCTGGCCACCGTCTATCAATTGGCGCCGGAGACGGCGCTGGCGGAAGCAGCCCCCTTGCCGGCGCCTCCGGGCGCAGACGCCGGGGCGGACGCTTGGGCCGCGGCCGAAGCGGAGGCGGAGCAACAGATCGCCGCGCTGAAGACAAAGCGGGAACAGATGGGACTGATCAATCCCGCCGCCATCGATGAGTACGAAGAGTTGCGACAGCGCTACGAGTTTTTGACCAAGCAGGAAACCGATTTGACCCAGTCAATCGACGACCTTCGCTCGGCCATCGGCAAGATCAATCGCACGACCAAAACGCTGTTCCTGGAGACCTTCGCGAAATTAAATGAGAAATTCGGCGAGCTCTACGGGCAGTTTTTCGAGGGAGGGCAGGCCTCCCTGACCCTGCTGGATGAGGAAAATCCTCTGGAATCTGGCATCGAAATCATGGCGCAGCCGCCCGGCAAGCGGTTGCGGACGATTCATCTCCTCTCCGGGGGGGAAAAAGCGCTGACCGCGATCGCCCTGCTGATGGCCAGCTTCCTGATTGCGCCCAGCCCCT
>CAZJRH010000438.1:0-2672 GCA_964548215.1 uncultured Nitrospirota bacterium | reverse complement strand
GCGTAGACGGCATGCAACTCGACGGCGGCCGCCCATTCGGCCAGCCGTTGCATTTGCTCCAGGCCCGCCGGGCTCAAGGGCACGTCCTGCTGCCCGTTGTAGCTGCGCGGCCGGGCGCCGGCGACCTGGCCGTGACGAACGAGGTAGAGTCGCGTGGCGGCCGGCGAGGTCATCGCGCGCTCACGCGTCCTGACCGAGATAGGCCTCGCACACGCGCGGATTATCGAGCAGGACGCGGGCCTGGTCTTCCATCACGATCCGCCCGCTTTCCATCACGTAACCCCGATGGGCCAGGCAGAGTGCCGCCCGCGCGTTCTGCTCCACCAGCAAGATGGTCCGTCCTTCCCGGTTGATCCGTTGAATGATGCCGAAAATCTTTTTCACCGCCAGGGGCGCCAATCCCAGCGACGGTTCGTCCAGCAGCAGCAGCTTGGGACGCGCCATCAGCGCCCGGCCGATGGCGAGCATCTGCTGCTCGCCGCCGCTCAACGTGCCGCCCAACTGGCACTGCCGCTCCGACAGGATGGGAAAATAACCGAACACTTCAGCCAGCCCGGCCGTGATGAGTCGAGGATCGTCCACACTGAAAGCGCCCATCTCGAGATTCTCCAGCACGGTCATTTTTGGAAAAATCCGCCGTCCTTCCGGCACCTGGCAGATGCCCAGCCGCGTGATCTCGTGCGGGGCTCGGCCCGCAATCGGCGCGCCGTCGAACTCGATCCGGCCGTCGACGGGCTGGATCATGCCGGAGATGGTCATGAGCGTCGTGCTCTTCCCCGCGCCGTTCGCCCCGATCAAGGCGACGATCTCGCCGGCGCGGACCTCCAGCGAGATGCCCTTCAGCGCCTCGATTGCCCCATAGCGCGTATGGACCTGCTCGAGCTTAAGCATCGGGCTCGCACACCCCCAGGTAGGCCTCGATGACTTTGGGATCGCACTGCACCTCCTTGGGCTTGCCCTCGACGAGCTTGACCCCGTGATCGAGCACCACCACACGGTCCGAAATGCCCATCACCACCCGCATGTCGTGCTCGATGAGCAGCACGGTGATCCCCTTGCGCCGGATCGCCTCCACCAACCGGATCAATTGCCCGGTTTCGACCGGATTCATCCCGGCGGCCGGCTCGTCCAACAGCAACAGGGCCGGTTCGCTCGCCAGCGCCCGCGCGATCTCCAAGCGGCGCTGATCGCCGTACGACAAGGTCCGGGCGCGCTGATGGCCCCGATCGGCCAGGCCGACGAAGTCCAGCCGCGCGGCGGCCCGGTCGCGAACCTGGGCTTCCTCCCGCCGGACGCGCTCGCCGCGCAGCAGCGCGCCCCAGACGCCGCTCTTGGTCCGGCAATGGGCGCCGACCATCACGTTCTCCAGCGCAGTCATCTCGGCAAACAACCGGATGCCCTGAAACGTCCTGGCCATGCCGCGCTCGACCAGCCGATGGGGCCGCACACCCAGCACCGTCCGGCCCTGGAACCGGATATCGCCCTGCGTTGGCGGATAAAGACCGGTAATGCAGTTGAAGAGCGTCGTTTTGCCGGCGCCGTTCGGGCCGATCAGCCCGACCACCGTACCCCTCTCGACGGTGAAATTGACCGCGTTCAACGCCACGACACCGCCGTAGCGTTGGCTCAGCCCGGTCACTTCAAGAATGGCCATTGCCCGCGCTCCATAGCCCCTGGGGCCGGAAGATCATCACCCCGACGAGGGCCGCGCCGAAGGCCAGCATGCGGTAATCCTGAAAATCCCGCAAGAGCTCCGGCAGCAGAATGATCACCAATGCGCCCAGAATGACGCCGGGAATGCTGCCCAGCCCCCCCAGCACCACCATCGCCAGCACGATCACCGACTCGAAAAAGGTAAAACTCTCAGGCGAGACGAAGGCAAATTTCCCGGCGAAGAAGACGCCCGCCACTCCCGCCCACGTCGCGCCGATGGCAAAGGCCAGGATTTTGAACCGCGTCGTGTCGACGCCCATCGCTTCCGCCGCGATTTCGTCCTCCCGGATCGCCATCCAGGCCCGGCCGACGCGGGAACGGACGAGCCGGTGGACGGCAAAGACCGTGACCAGCACGATGGCCAGGATCAAATAATAAAAATGTATCGGCTGGCTGAAGACGAAGCCGCCGATCGCGGGGCGGCCGATGCCCAGAATCCCGTTGGGCCCCTTGGTGACGCTGTCCCAATTTTTCAGCACAAGGTTCACGATCTGAATGAAGCCCAACGTCACGATCGCCAGATAATCGCCCCGCAGACGCAGCGTGATCACGCCCAGCAGCACGCCGAACGCGGCCGCCGCCAGACCACCCAGCGGCAATCCCACCCAGAACGACACGCCCCAGTGGGTCGAGAGCAACGCATAGGTATAGGCGCCGATCGCGTAGAAGGCGATGTAGCCAAGGTCCAGGAGGCCGGCCAGACCGACGACGATATTCAGCCCCAGCGCCAGGACGATATAAATGCCCGCCAGCGTCAGCACGTCGAGATTGTAGTTGTTTAAAAAGAGTGGTCCGATCAACAGCAGCGCCAGGCCACCGCCAATCACGATGCCCCGCGGCGGGTGGAGACGGCGGCGCGCCACGGACAGGCGGTGGATCGCGGATTGCCACGGGGCCGATTGGATCGCGCGGCGCAGCAGCATCCAGACGGCGACCGCGCCGAAGAGCAGCAGCGCCAC
>CAZJRH010000437.1:0-6219 GCA_964548215.1 uncultured Nitrospirota bacterium | reverse complement strand
TTGCTGGGTGGAAGGCCAGCGCCTGGCGGATCCGTTCAAGCTCGACGGCCAGACCCGCGAGGTGCTGGTCTGGCGCTGGCGGCGGACGGCCTAGAATGGCCTAGAATGGCCGGTTGCCACTGCCCAGTATTGATGATACTCTGCCCCGAAATAAATCATGGCTTGGGACAATTCTAACAACGGCGGCAAGAACGACAAACGCGGCGACCTGCGCGTACCGCCGCGAACCTGGATTCTGTGGATCGCGATTCTTGGCGCCATCCCGCTGTTGATGATGTTGCGCGACCGCGCGGAAGTGCGACCCCGCGAGCTGTTGCACCTCGAACTGGTGCAACTCGTCGAGTCAAATCTGGTCGCGCAAGCCACGATCACGACCGCGCCGCAATCCTCGAACAAGGACATCCGCGGCCAGCTGGTCGAGAAGGGGGCGGACAACCGTCCCATCCCCTTCACGATCAAGACCGCCCTTACGCCGGAGTACGAGGAACAGCTTCTGAAGACCGGCAAGTTCAAGATCACGGAGCCGAACACGCTCCTGATGAATATTCTCTGGTCCACGCTGCCGTTCCTGTTCATCGCGGGCCTCGTTTACTTCTTTCTCATCCGCCAGATCCGCATGGCGGGCAAGGGGGCGCTCAGCTTTGGCAAGTCGAAGGCGCGCCTGATGAGCAAGGAAAAGAACAAGACCACCTTCAAGGACGTCGCCGGGGTCGAGGAGGCGAAGGATGAAGTCCAGGAGCTGGTCGAGTTTCTCAAAGACCCGAAGAAATTTCAGAAACTCGGCGGCCGCATCCCCAAGGGGGTGCTCATGGTCGGCGCCCCCGGCACGGGGAAGACGCTGCTCGCCAAGGCGATCGCGGGCGAGGCCGACGCGTCGTTCTTCAGCATCAGCGGTTCGGACTTCGTCGAGATGTTCGTCGGCGTGGGCGCCAGCCGGGTGCGCGACCTGTTCGAGCAGGGGAAGAAGCACGCCCCCTGCATCATCTTCATCGATGAGATCGACGCGGTCGGACGTTTACGCGGCGCGGGACTGGGCGGCGGTCACGATGAGCGCGAGCAGACCCTCAATCAGTTGCTGGTGGAAATGGACGGATTCGACACGACCGAAGGCGTCATTCTCGTCGCGGCGACCAACCGGCCGGATGTCATCGACCCGGCGCTGCTGCGCCCCGGCCGGTTTGACCGGCAGGTCATCGTCAACCGGCCCGATCTGAAGGGACGCGTCGAGATTCTGAAAGTGCATACGAAGAAGGTGCCCGTGGCGGCCGATGTGTCGCTCGAGGTGATCGCCCGGGGCACGCCCGGATTGGCCGGCGCCGATCTGGAAAACCTGGTCAATGAGGCGGCTCTGCTGGCGGCGCGCAAGGGCAAGAAGTCGGTCGAAATGCAGGACTTCGAATCGTCCAGGGACAAGGTGCTCATGGGTGTCGAGCGCCGCAGCATCATCATCAGCGATCATGAACGGCGGACCACGGCGTTTCACGAGGCGGGCCATGCCCTGGTGGCGAAGATGCTGCCCGGCACCGACCCGATCCACAAGGTGACGATTATCCCGCGCGGACGCGCCCTCGGCCTGACCATGCAATTGCCGGTGGACGATCGCTACACCTATCCCAAGGACTTTCTCTATAACAACATTGCGATCCTGATGGGCGGCCGCGTCGCCGAGGAGCTGATGCTCAATTTCATGACCACCGGCGCCGGCAACGACATCGAGAAGGCCACTGATCTGGCCCGCAAGATGGTCTGCGAATGGGGCATGAGCGAAAAGATGGGTCCGTTGAGCTTCGGCAAGAAGGAGCAGGAGATCTTCCTGGGCCGGGAGATTTCCCAGCACCGCGACTACAGCGAGCACACGGCGATCGAGATCGACAATGAAGTGAGGCGGCTGGTGATGGAGAATTACGAACGGGCCAAGACCATCATCCGGACCAACATGAACGCGCTCAAGGCGATCGCCGAGGCGCTGCTGGAGCGCGAGGTGCTGGAGGGGCGGGAGATCGAGCAGATCATCCAGGCCGCGGCCGCCGCTCCGTCGCCTTCTTAAGGCGGGGATTAAGGATTAATAGGCAAGGCGGATTAAGGGGTAAGAAAGAAGAGCGCCCTTTAATCCTTAACCCGCATTTTCTTCATTAATCCTTAACCCGCCTCTACCAATGTCACCCCGGCCACGGCCCTATCGACTGCGATGGGGCCCCTGGCGACTGGATCTCTCCAAACGCACGCACATCATGGGCGTGCTCAACGTCACGCCCGATTCCTTTTCCGACGGCGGCCGGTTTCTGAATACGGCCGATGCCGTCGCGCATGCCGAGCGAATGGCCGAAGAGGGCGCCGACCTGATCGACGTGGGCGGCGAATCGACCCGGCCCGGCGCCGCGCCGGTGCCGCTGGATGAGGAGTTGCGCCGGGTCATTCCGGTGATCGAGCAACTGGCCAAGCGCGGCCGACTGCCGGTTGCCGTCGACACCTCCAAGGCGGAAGTCGCCCGGCAGGCGATCGCGGCCGGCGCGGCCATGGTCAACGACGTCACCGCCCTTCGCGGCGATCCGAAAATGGCCGACGTGGTGGCCGAGGCGCGGGTGCCCGTGGTGTTGATGCACATGCGGGGCACGCCCGCCACGATGCAGCGCGCGCCCCGCTATCGCTCGCTCATGGGCGAGTTGCTGCGATTTTTCAAGGCGCGGATCGCTGTTGCCCGCGCGGCCGGCATCGACCGGCGCCTGATCATCATCGATCCGGGGATCGGCTTCGGCAAGACGCTGCAACACAACCTCGAAATTCTTGGTCAGCTCGAACGGCTGGCGCCGCTGGGTCAGCCGATCCTGGTGGGCCCGTCCCGAAAATCCTTCATCGGGAAAATTCTGGATCTGCCGGTGGACGAGCGGCTCGAGGGGACGGCCGCCGCGGTGGCCGCGTCCGTGCTGCACGGCGCGCACATCGTGCGGGTGCATGATGTGGCGGCGATGGCGAGGGTGGCCCGCATGGCGGATGCGATCCGCCGGGGGGTGTTATAGGGGCGGGTTTGAAACCCGCCCCTACGTTAGAGCAACATTCCCCAAGAAACGGGGATGCGCTGGCGCTAGCCGGCTTTACTGTAAAAGAGCTCGCCGTGCTGGGCGCCGAATTCGTACAAATCCCTGGTCAGCCGGACGTCCGACAGGCAATAGTCGCTGAGCTTCTGGATTTCACCGGCGCGGAAGAGGCGGATGGCCTCCAACCCATGGCCGGTCTTGCCGGTGCCCAGTGTGGCAGTGGCCAGACTGTCCAGGCTCACCCGATGGCCGAGCCGTTGCGTGACTTCCTCCATCAGGTCGAGCGTGGGCAGTTGCTCAAACGGCAGCGGTAGGTAGGGCGCCAGGACGGGATAGTCGAACCGCCGGATGTTGAAGCCGATGATCTGCTGTGCCCGGCGGATGGGTTCGAGCAGTTCGGGCAGTTCCGCCTCCAGATAGACCCGAAACCGGTCCGTCGCGTAGGAATAGACGCCCACGAGCGACACCTTGAGGTCGGCCAGCCGGTCGCGGCCGCCGACTTCCTCGAACGAATGTTGGGTTTCGACGTCGACGACCAGCCGGTCGCCGTCCGGCAATGTCATGGCGCGGCCATCCCGGTGGCGGGGCGCGCCATCAGGCCGGGCGCTGGCTTCGTCGCGTGACGGGCGGCGCGGATGGCGCGGCGGTGATGTCGGGCGGGGAGAGTGAAGCCCCCGAAGCATCCTTGTGGTCTTCGCGGATCAATGATTTGAGTTCGGCCATGAAGGCGTGCAGATCCTTGAAATCCCGGTAGACCGACGCGAACCGCACATAGGCGACTTGATCCAGCAGGGAGAGCTCTTCCATCACTTCCTGGCCGATCCGCTGACCGGGCACCTCGGATTCGCCCAGCTCCTGGATCTTGCGCGTGATGCGCTCGACGATCTCCTGGAGCGTATCAACGCTGACCGGCCGCTTTTCGCAGGCTTTCTGGAGGCCCGACAGAATTTTGCCGCGATTGAAGGATTCCCGCCGGCCGTCCTTCTTGACCACCAGCGGCAGGGCCTGTTCACTGCGCTCGTAGGTGGTAAAGCGGCGCTTGCAGTCGATGCATTCGCGGCGCCGGCGGATCGACTCGCCGTCGCTGCTCAGCCGCGAGTCGATAACCTTGTTATCGAGCTGTTCGCAAAATGGGCAGCGCATGGGTTATCTAAGTCAGGGGGGAGATACTCAGCTCCCCCCTGACAACCCCCCATCGTCCATACGTGATTGAATCATGGCTCGCGTGTCAGACCGACGCTCGGTTTTCATGGTCGCATCAATAAAACGGGTGGGCCTTGCACAGCGCTTTGACGCGTTTGCGCGCCGCCTCGAGCGCGCCGGAGGCGCCGCGGGCGCTGATGACCGAGTCGATCAATTCGGCAATGACCTTCATCTGGGCCGGCTTCATGCCGCGGGTCGTGACGGTCGGCGTGCCCAGCCGCATGCCGCTCGTGATCGCCGGCGGCTGGTCGTCGAAGGGCACCGCGTTTTTGTTGACGACGATGCCGGCCTGGTTGAGCCAGGCCTCGGCCTCCTTGCCGGTGACGCCCTTGCTGCGCAGATCGATCAGCATCAGGTGCGTGTCGGTGCCGCCGGAGATGATCTGATAGCCCCGGGCCGCCATCGCGGCCGCCAGCGCCAGCGCGTTATCGAGAATGCGCTGCTGGTAGGTTCGAAACGGTTTGCCCTGGGCTTCCTTCAGCGCAACGGCCTTGGCCGCCACGACGTGCATCAGCGGCCCGCCCTGAATGCCAGGAAAGAGATACTTGTCGATCGCCTTCGCGTGCACGGCCCGGCACAGCACCATGCCGCCGCGCGGGCCGCGCAGCGTTTTGTGGGTCGTGGTGGTGACGATGTCGGCGTAGGGGAAGGGACTCGGATGCAGGCCGGTGGCGACCAGCCCCGCGATGTGGGCCATGTCGACCATGAACAGCGCGCCGGCCTGGTCGGCGATTTCGCGAAAACGTTTGAAGTCGAGCGTGCGTGAATAGGCGCTGGCGCCGGCGATCAACAGTTTGGGCCGGTGGGTCATCGCCAGCGAGGCCACCTCGTCATAGTTGATCCGTCCGGTGGCGCGTTCGACGCCGTATGATTTAACCTGGTAGAGCTGGCCGGAAAAATTGACCGGGCTGCCGTGGGTCAGGTGGCCGCCGTGGGCCAGGCTCATGCCGAGGATCGTGTCGCCGGGTTTCAGCACGGCGAAATAGGCGGCCATGTTGGCCTGCGAGCCGGAATGGGGTTGCACGTTGACGTGCTCGGCGCCGAAGAGCGCCTTGGCGCGGTCGATGGCGAGCTGCTCGACCTGATCGACGTATTCGCACCCGCCGTAGTAGCGGCGGCCGGGGTAGCCTTCGGCGTATTTATTGGTCAGCAGCGAGCCCTGGGCTTCCAACACGGCCCGGCTGGCGTAGTTTTCGGAGGCGATCAGGATGATCTGGCCGCGCTCCCGTTTCAACTCGTCGGCAATCGCGCGGGCGATGGCGGGATCGGCGCGTTTGAGATCGGGGTGACGGGTCATGGGAGTGGATTGTGGCGTGCGAGACGGCACATCCGGATTCGGCGCTGGATAGTATCGCATTGCTTTTGGGGGTGTCAAGCCGACGGCGCGTCGGTTGACAAGGCTTTTTGCCGCCCGATATAATTTTTCATCATTCGCATGGACAAGGAACGGACAATGCCTTCGGCCTCCGCCTCTATTACCGTGAACGGCACCACACGGACGGTGCCCGAAGGCTGGAAGATCGTGGATTTATTGAGCGAGGTGGGCATGCCGGCGGAACGGGTGGCGGTGGAAGTGAATCAGCAGATCATCGATCGCCGCGACTATGTGACCACGCGGCTGCACGCGGGCGACCGCGTCGAGATCATCACGTTCGTCGGCGGCGGTTCGCCGGCCATGGAAGGACCGGATGGCCGCTAAAACACCGCCGCGCGCCGGCGCGCCCTCGACCAAGCCTGCGACGACGAATGCCGGCGCCGATCTGCTGACGGTGGGCGGCGTCACCCTCCAGTCCCGGCTCATCGTCGGAACCGGCAAGTACAAGGATTTTGAGGAAACCAAGCGCGCGGTCGAGGCCTCGGGCGCCGACATGGTGACGGTGGCCGTGCGCCGGGTGAATATCATCGACCGCAAGCAGGAAAATCTCCTCGATTATCTCGATCCCAAGCGCTACAAGATTCTGCCGAATACGGCCGGCTGCTA
>CAZJRH010000436.1:0-2769 GCA_964548215.1 uncultured Nitrospirota bacterium | reverse complement strand
TCGCCGCCCCGTGGATCGCGCCCTATCCGTTCGACGCTCAAGACGCGGGGCGATTGTTGCAGCCGCCGAACGCCGGGCACTGGCTGGGCACTGACCGCCTGGGACGCGATCTGCTCTCGCGCCTGCTCTACGGCGCGCAGGTCTCGATGACCGTCGGCGTCGTGACCGCGCTCGTGGCCACGGCGGTCGGGATCGTCTACGGGATGGTGGCCGGTTACATCGGCGGCCGGCTGGACAATCTGCTGATGCGGCTGCTCGACGTGGTCTATGCCCTGCCGGACCTGTTGCTGATCATTTTGCTGACGGTCTGGCTGGGACGCGGGCTCCTGGGCATACTGGTGGCGTTGAGCCTGGTCAGTTGGGTGACGGTGGCCCGTCTGGTGCGCGGGGAGGTGTTGCGCCTGATGCCGTCCGCGCACGTCGAATCGGCCAGGGCGGTCGGGGCGGGCCATCTGCGGATCATCGGCCGCCACCTACTGCCGCTGATCGCGGGGCCGCTCCTGGTGACGCTCTCCTTCCGCATCCCCGCGGCGATCCTGGCCGAATCGACCCTGAGCTTCATCGGCATCGGGCTGGCGCCGCCGACGCCGAGCTGGGGCAGCATGGCGAATGAGGGATGGGCGGCGCTGCGCTTTTATCCCCACTTGATCATCGTGCCCAGCGTGGCCATCGTGGTCACCATCCTGGCGTTTAACGCGCTGGGCGACTGGCTGAGGGACCGGTTTGATCCGATCACGGCCCGATCTGCCGGGCCGTAAAGTCAGGGGGAGATGCATCATCTCCCCCTGACAACCCCCATCGCCATACGTGTTGCTCTTACGGCTCGCGCGTCAGATCGGCGCTCGGCTTGCCCCGCTATCGTACGAATAATTCCTCACTGCTTGACGACGGCCTGCTCGTGTGATACAACACAGCCACCCGAGACCCCGACGATGCTCAATCCGAACGTGCCGGAAGGCCTTACGTTTGATGATGTCTCGCTAGTTCCCGCCCACTCATCCGTCCACCCCCGGCAGGTTGATACCCGAACGCGGCTGTCGCGCCACGTCGCCATCAACATTCCCATCGTCAGCGCGGCGATGGACACGGTCACTGAAGCCGCGCTGGCCATCGCCCTGGCGCGGGAGGGCGGCATCGGCATCGTCCATCGGGCCCTCACCATCGAGGCGCAGGCCACCGAGGTGGAGAAGGTCAAAAAATCCGAAAGCGGCATGATCCTCGATCCGATCACGATCTCTCCCGAGCAGCGGCTGCACGAAGCGCTCGAGCTGATGGGGCGCTATCGGATTTCCGGCATTCCCGTGACGAAGCACGGCAAGCTGGTCGGCATCCTGACCAATCGGGACATCCGGTTCGTTACGAACCTCGCCATGAAGGTCGCCGAGGTGATGACCAAGAACAAACTGGTGACCGCCTCCATCGGCACCACGCTGGAGCAGGCGGCCAAGATTCTGCATGAGCACCGGATCGAAAAACTGCCGGTCGTGAACGCGCAGGGCGAGCTCAAGGGGCTGATCACCATCAAGGATATCGAGAAGAAAATCAAATACCCAAACGCCTGCAAGGACAGCTACGGGCGCCTCTGTGTTGGGGCGGCGCTCGGTGTCAGCGACGACAGCAAAGAACGGGCGCAGCTGCTGGTGAAGATGGGCGTCGACGTGCTGGTGGTTGATACGGCCCATGGCCATTCCACCTCGGTGATCGACACCGTCAAGGCGATCAAACGCTTGCATCCGGAGGTGGACGTGGTGGCCGGCAACATCGCGACCGCGGAGGCGACCAAGGATTTGATCAAGGCGGGCGCCGACGGTCTGAAGGTCGGCATCGGCCCCGGCTCGATCTGCACGACCCGGGTGGTCGCCGGCGCCGGCGTGCCGCAATTGACGGCGATCGCCGCCTGCGCGGCCGCGGCGGCCAAGTCCAAGGTGCCGATCATTGCCGACGGCGGCGTGAAATTCTCCGGCGACGTCACCAAGGCCATCGCGGCCGGCGCGCACACGGTGATGCTCGGGGGGCTCTTCGCCGGCACTCAAGAGAGTCCGGGCGAGCTGATGCTCTTTCAAGGGCGCAGTTACAAAGTCTATCGAGGCATGGGCTCGATCGGCGCCATGGAACGGGGCGGCAAGGACCGGTACAGCCAGGAATATGTCCCGAACTCGAAATTGGTGCCGGAAGGCATTGAGGGACGAGTGCCCTACAAAGGACCGCTCAGCGACGTGATCTTCCAGCTCATCGGTGGCCTGCGGTCGGGCATGGGCTATTGCGGCTGCCGGACCGTGGAGGAGCTGCGCCAGAAGGGCCGCTTCATCAAGATCACGCCGGCCGGCCTGCGGGAAAGCCACGTGCATGACGTCATCATCACCAAGGAAGCGCCCAACTATCGTCGAGAATGGGAAGGCTAGTCTCACGCAGTGGAAACGATCCTGATCCTTGATTTCGGCTCCCAGTATACCCAGCTGATCGCCCGCCGCATTCGCGAGCAACAGGTCTACAGCGAAATCCTCCCCTGCACGGTGTCATTGAATACCGTGCGGCTGCATACGCCGAAGGCGATCATCCTCTCCGGCGGTCCCGCCAGCGTCTATGCGCCCAAAGCGCCGCTGGTGGACCCGGAGCTCTTCTCGATGGGCATCCCCGTGCTCGGCATTTGTTACGGCATGCAACTGATGGCGCACCAGCTCGGCGGACGCGTCGCCAAGTCGACGCAGCGCGAGTATGGCCATGCCGACTTGCAGATCACGAAGGAAGGCCGGCTGTTCGCTCGTGTTG
>CAZJRH010000435.1:0-2269 GCA_964548215.1 uncultured Nitrospirota bacterium | reverse complement strand
TGTCAAAATGCGTCCGGCGACCTGCTGTGCGACCATCCCTGTCCCGGCGGAGATGCGTTGGAGTCGGGCATCACGACGCCGTATCAGGAATTGTTTCTCAAGACGATCCATGGCCGCTCCGTGCCGGTCTCCGCCAGTTTCACCCCGCTGGAGCTTTCGCCCGGGGGGCGCCGCGTCTTCTTGATGATTGTCCGCGATATCAGCGACAAGCACCGGCAGGAGCAACATCTGCGCCGGCTGGCCCTGACCGACGGGCTGACCGGTTTGTATAACCACCGCTCCTTCCTCTCGAACCTGAAGCGCGAAGTGACGCGCGCCCGCCGCTATCATCACCCGCTGTCGTTGCTGTTCATGGATCTGGATTCATTCAAGCGCTACAACGACCGTCGAGGCCATCAGAAGGGCGACGAGGCGCTCAAGCGCGTCGCCCGGCTGCTGCGGACGCAGATGCGGGGCACCGATATCGCCGCCCGCTACGGGGGCGAGGAGTTTGTCGTCCTGCTTCCGGAGACCGACGTGCCGGAAGCGTGCGTGCTGGCGGAGCAGCTGCGCCGGTCCATCGAGCGGCAATTGGAGGAGTCGCCGTCCGACGCCACGGGAGCGCACGCCGGGCTGACCGTGAGCATCGGCGTGGCCGCGTTTCCGGCCGATGCGGCCAACAGCGGCGAACTGCTCGAGCAGGCGGACCGTGCGCTCTATGCGGCGAAGGCGGCGGGCCGGAACCAAGTGCGCCGCTGTGCGTCACCGGAGGTGGCCAAAGAATGAACGGATCGCGGGGAACACAACCCATACGAACGAAAGTGCCGCGACAATGCGCGCCGCGAGCGCGCCGGCGTGGCGAGCCGCCGTCCGATCCGTATTTGACGCAGCGTCCACCGCAGGAGGGCGCCCGTTGCCGTCAATGCGGCGCCGTGTATCAGCGCAAGCGGTGGCGGCTGGCGCCATTGGCCGTCCTGCCGGCGCGCGGGCGGGGCGGGGCGCCCCTGGTGCTCTGTCCGGCATGCCGGAAAACGCAGGATCATTATCCCAACGGCGTGGTCACCGTCCATTGGCCGAAAAATCCGGCCGTGCGGGAGGAAATGCTCCATCTCATCCGGCACCAGGAGCAGCAGGGGCGCCGGATCAATCCCCTGGAGCGGATTCTGTCGCTGGACGCGACGGCGGACACGCTGACGGTGATGACGACCAACGAGCGGCTGGCGGGGCGGATCGGCCGGGCGCTGGAACGGGCGTTTCACGGTAAGACGGTGTATCAATGGTCCCGTGAGAATAAACTGGTGCGCGTGGAATGGGCCGGAGTGCCGGCGGGCGCGGCCGCGCGGGGAACCCGCGCGGCGCGCAATCGAAAAGGAGGAAGGTGACCATATGAAGGCAGGAAGACCATGAACCGTCTACCGGTCAGCGAACTGATGATTATCAAGCCGGTGACCATTGCCCATGATGAAACGGTCGGGCGGGCTCTGGAACTCATGATGCGCTACGACATCCGGCGGCTTCCCGTGACGAAGACGGGCAAGCTCGTCGGCATCGTGTCCGATCGCGATATCCGGCAGCTCGGGGGCCGGCCGAGCCTCAAGCTGCCGACCAGTGGCCAGGAGGGGGCCTATTTGCAATTGCCCGTAGAAGAGGCCATGACACTCAGCGTGATCACCGTGCGGGAGAATCAAGCCGTGCAGGAGGCGATCGCCGTCATCCTGAAAAACAAAATCAGCGGAGTACCCGTGGTCGATCGACAGGGGGAACTGGTCGGCATGCTGTCGTATCTGGACGTGCTGAAGTATTGCCTTGATCTGCTCGATCGGGAGGCGGACAAACCATGAGCCCGGGAGTCGACATGAACAGGGTTACAGCGTGGCTTGGCGCCGTCATGGTCATGACCGGTCTGTTCGGCGCGGCGGCGGCAGCTCCGCGTGCGCAGGAGGCCGGCGATCGCATCGACATCACCATCCGGAATTTCACCTACCAGTTCCCGGTCAAGGTGCTGCGGCCCGACCAGCCGGTGACGATCCGGCTTCGCAATCAGGATACGGTCGAGCACGGCTTCAGGTCGCCCATGCTCTCGGACACCGAGGTCCGCGTGGACACCGCCGCGGGCTCGACCTTCGGCCGCGGGATCAAGGTGATTCACGTGTTGCCCGGCCAGGAGGTGTCCATTTATCTGACGGCTCCGCCGCCCGGGCAATACCCGTTCGAATGCGATCTGCATCCCAAGATGAAGGGCGAACTGTTCCTGCTCTCCGACGGGCTCGGTGTCGGCTACGGCGCGCGC
>CAZJRH010000434.1:0-4907 GCA_964548215.1 uncultured Nitrospirota bacterium | reverse complement strand
AGGGACAGGGATTCATCGCCGCGACCAACATGAAGCGGGCGGGATAGGTGACCGCGGCGGCCGCCCGGGAAATGGTGACCGCGCCCTCTTCGAGCGGCTGGCGCAGGACTTCCAGCACGTTGCGGCGGAACTCCGGCAACTCGTCGAGAAACAGCACGCCGTGGTGGGCCAGGCTCACCTCTCCCGGCCGGGGCACCTGCCCGCCGCCGATCAGGCCCGCGTCCGAAATGGTGTGGTGCGGCGCGCGAAATGGCCGGGTGGCAATCAACGGCGGCCCCCCGTCGCCGCCACCGTGATGGGATGCCCGCAGCGAACCGGCCACGCTGTAAATCGTCGTTGTCTGGATCGCTTCATCAAAGTCCATGCCGGGCAGAATCGTCGGCAATCGCTGGGCCAGCATCGTCTTGCCCGAGCCCGGCGGCCCCATCATCAGGACATGGTGGCCGCCGGCCGCCGCGATTTCCAGGGCCCGCTTGGCCTGTTCCTGCCCTTTCACATCCGAGAAATCTTCCGCATATCGGGCGCCGCGGCCCAGAAGCTCTTCCACATCCACACGGGTCGGCGCGATCGCCTGCCGCCGGTTCAGCCATTCGACGACCTGCGGCAGCGTGGAGACGCCGTAGACGGCCAGCCCTTCAACCACCGCCGCCTCCCGGGCATTCTCCAGCGGCAGGATGATCGCCGTGAATCCCAGCCGTTTCGCGGCCGCCGCCATGGGCAGGGCGCCGCGCACGCCGCGAATGGCGCCGTCCAGCGACAATTCGCCGACGATCACCGTCTCCCGCAGCGCCGATCCCGCCGTCGATCCAAGCGGCAGGACGCCCTCGGCCGCCAGAATGCCGACGGCCATCGGCAGATCGAAGGCCGACCCCTCTTTTTTGAGGTCGGCCGGCGCGAGGTTCACCGTGATTTTTTTAACGGGAAAGGAAAAACCGGCGTTCTTGATCGCCGCGCGGACGCGGTCCCGGCTCTCCCTGACCGCGGCGTCAGGCAGGCCGACAATGGCGAACAACGGCAGGCCGGAGGCGACGTCCACTTCGACGCTGACTAGCGACGCTTCCAGCCCATCGACGGCACAACTGAGTACTTTGCCAAGCACGTATGCACTCCATCATTCTGGGGGAAAATCGTAGCATACGGTCGAGGGGATTGCAAAGCGCGGAGCGAAGCTAAAACCCGCCTTGCTATGGCGCCACGGCGTTCTGCGCCGCCGGCTCGATCTCGAACCCCATCTGACGGATCATCGTGATCGCTTCGTCGGCCGGCTGGCCGTCGGTCGTCAGGTAGCCGTTCACGAACATCGCGTTGGCCGGATACAACGCCAGCGCCTGCAGATGGCCCAGGTTGTGCTCCCGCCCGCCCGCGACGCGGATTTCGGTCGCCGGATTGTAGAACCGGAAGAGGCAGAGAATCTTCAGACAACGCGTCGGCGTCAGCTCATGCACGCCTTCCAGCGGCGTGCCCGCGATCGGATGGAGAAAATTCACCGGAATGGAATCGGGCCGCAACCGCCGCAGCGCCGTGGCCACGTCGATCAGGTCCTGATCGGTTTCGCCCTGGCCGGCGATCAGACCGCAACAGCGCTCGAGCCCCGCCGCTTGCGCCGCCGCCAGCGTGTCCAAGCGGTCCTGATAGGTGTGGGTCGAGCAGATGGCGGGATAGAAGCGCTCGCTGGTGTTGAGATTGTGGTTCAGCCGGTCGACGCCGGCCGCCTTGAGCGCCTCGGCCTGCTCCGGCGCGAGCAATCCCACGGACGCGCAGATGCCCAGCGGCAGTTCCCGCTTGATCGTCCGCACCGCATCGGCAATGCCGTCGACTTCTCGATCGGTCGGCCCGCGCCCGCTGATGACGATGCAGAAGCGTTTAGCCCCGACCTGAGCAGCCCGCCGCGCATCGGCCAGGATCTCCTCCCGGCTTTTGAGCGGATACCGGTCGATCGGCGCGGTGGAGATCGACGACTGCGAGCAATAGCCGCAATCCTCCGGACAGAGGCCGCTTTTGGCGTTCATCAACACGTGCAACAGCACGCGCCGGCCAAAATAATGATGCCGCACCTGAAACGCCGCCGCCAGCAGATCGAGCAGCGCCTCGTCCGGCGCATGCAGCACCGCCAGCCCTTCCTCCGTCGTCAAACATTCGCCCGCCAGCGCCTTCTCCGCATACCCCTCGTATTTACATCCGCTCATCGCCTTTCCGTCTCCTCGTTGTTGATGCGAACTCGTCACCCGAAACTCGCAACTCGTCACTCGCTCTTGCCCCCGGTCCGAATCCGCTCCAGGTACCGGCTCAACAGCGGATGGCTCTTGGGCGTCAGCGGCTCGACGAACTTGACGCCGATCGCATTGCCGTCGATATCCACCTTCAGCCAGACCACCGTCCCCAGCACCCGCTCCACACCATCATCCGCCCGCCCCGCGTATAGATGCAATTCCACGGCGACGTTCCGGCCCTCCTCAATGGCGCGCGGCGCAAAGAGCTCCAGCCCGCCGCGGCCCAGCATGGTCACGTTCGCCTCGATGCAGAGGTTGGCGTCGTCCAACGACGTCACCTCGGCGGGAATGATCGCCGTCACCCGCTCGTATTTTCGCCGTCGATCGATCAGCCACCTCCTGCGGAGCCGTTCACGATCAGGCCACCACCCAGCGAAACACCGTGTAGAGCAGACCAACCTCCACGCCGTGCGCCACGATGGGCGCGATCAGCGAGCCGGACCGATGGAACAGATAACCCCACACCACGCCGTCGGACCATCCCAGCCAGTGCCATTCGCGAAACGACATCACCAGGAAGGGATCCCACGCAAAGAGCAGGGCGACGCTGACGATCGCGCTCCATCGCCCGATCGGGCCGGCCGGCATCCAGACCAGCAGGCGGCTCAGCAGAAAACCGCGAAACAGCAGTTCGACCAGCACAGCCACCGCCGGCACCACCACCAGCAGCATCATCCAGGCGCTCAGCCGGGCGTGGGGCGCGTCGTAAAAGAGCCGGTGATCGATGCCGCTCCCGCCGAACAGCCACGGCGCCACCACCATGATGACGGTCAAATTCAGCAACGCCAGCCCCGCGCCGACCGCCGCGCCTCCCACCCCCCAGCGCCAGCGTCCGGCGGCGCTTCGCCAACCAAGATTGGGCCAATCCCATCGATTGATTGCCAGCCAGCCGAGCAGGGCGGCCAATCCGATCACCAGCGGCAGCAACTGCACCGCCCACGCCTGCCAGGGAATCCCCACCGGGAGCCCCCAGGCGACCATGGCCGGGCCGGCCGGCGACAGATAGAACGCCCAGACGATCAGCGTGGCCGCCACCGGCAGCATGAGCAGCCAGTCCGCCGGCGTCGGCGAAAACGGCAATGCCCGGGGCGCGCGGCTCGACATCGCGACGGATCCGCTATCCATTCGCCAGTCGCTCGGTCAGTTGGTCGGCGAAGGCCTGGCTCTCCGCATCCGGAGCGAGGAGCTTGATCTGGCTGGGCCGGTTGATCCCCACGCGCAGGATGAGCGCCCAGGCGATTTGTTCGAGTTCAAAAATTTTCTTGCCGAATTTGGCGCCCAACAGCGTCAGCGCGGCGGCGCCGACGGCGTCCACGGCCACGCGATCGGTGCCCGCCAGGATCAACCGGGCCCCGCGATGAATGCGCGGCAGCGTCGGTTCAATGACCGCCTCCATCCCGTCCACCACGATCAGCGACGGCCGGTAGCCCTGATTCAATTCGGCGATGAGCCGGCCCGGGTGCGCCGAATGCTGCAGCTCCACGCGATCGAGCACGTCGCGCTTCGGCAACAGATTGGTCGCCAGCCAGAGGGACATGCTCAGATCGGACTTCGCGTTAGTCCGCAGCCCGCAGGTCGTCACCACGCAGGGCGACTGCAGCACCGGCCGGGCCAGATGAAAGCCCCGGCGCCATTGCCCGCCGCTCGATTCCACCTTGATCCATTCGGTAAATCCGAGGTCCTCGATGTTCAGCAACCGCGCCTCGATCTGTTCCAGCCGATCGTAGAGCCCGGTCGCCGTCAGCGCCTCGCGCGTCGGCAGCGTGCTGCTTTGCGCGCCGATGGTCACCGACTCGGCCCGCAGATCCCACAGCGCCTGGCTCAGGTGCATCAACGTCTCCACGTGCGTCGTCATCGGATAGGGCGCCCGGCTTTCCAGGTCGGGAATCAACAACACGTCCTTGCCCATGACCGGGTTGACATCCAGCAGCTTGATCGCCTGCCGGATCCCGGCGCCACGGTCGTCCGTGCGCACCACGGCCACGGGGGAGGGCGGCGGCGTACGTTCCCGCCACCAGTGACGCACTTCCTGCGCGTCGGCGGTCGACTTGAGGAGTCCCGAAGCGGCCAGGGCCGCCCCGGCGAGAAATTCCCGGCGGGTCAATGGGCATGCCTCCAAGCATTGCATCCAGGGAGGTTGGATTCAAGACGGCCGATTATACCATCTTCCTCCCCCTTCCTGCGCCTTGATTTTTGCCCGGCCATCGGCTAGCCTAGTAGCAGTCAACAGCAACGACACCATCCCGGTCTCGCGAGGTCTTCCCGTATCGTGATTTTGCCGCATAAATTTGTCATACGCACCGGCGCCGCCTGGTTGCTGGCCGGCGTGCTGGCCGGCAGCGCCGCCGCCCAATCCCCCACCCCCGCCCCCCGATCGGAATCCCCGACACTCCCTGGCGCCGCGCTGGTTCTGCGCGACCTGGAGAGTCTGAAAGGGCGGGTGCTGGAATTGGAGCGCGAACGGCTCACGTTCCGGGAGGAACCGATCTTCGCCAACGCCGAGCTGGTCATTGTGCTGTCCCAGCCGGCCGATCGTCCCATTCCGCCCTGGATCAATGCGCTCACGCTGCAGATGGGCGGCCGCACGCTGGACCGGCTGTCGCTGACGCCGGCCCAAAAAGACGGGCTTCGGGAGAG
>CAZJRH010000433.1:0-5712 GCA_964548215.1 uncultured Nitrospirota bacterium | reverse complement strand
TCACCGGCGAAAGGGGTAAGCGATGCCGCGTTCAGTAAAAAAGGGCCCTTTTGTCGACGTCAAATTGCTCCGCCGCATTGAGGCGATGAATCAGGCGCAGGAAAAGAAACTGCTCAAGACGTGGTCCCGGCGGTCAACAATCGTGCCGGAAATGATCGGTCACACCATGGCGGTGCACAATGGGAAAAAGTTCACCCCGGTGTACGTGACGGAAAATATGGTCGGCCACAAACTCGGCGAATTTGCCCCCACGCGGTTCTTCAAGGGCCACGGGGCGGCCAAGGTCGAGACGGCGGGCCCGGCGAAGGCAAAATGAATGTGACATCGATGAGCGAACGGGATTTTCATGGCGACTGAAGCGAAAGCCGTCCTTCGGCACCTCCGCATGGCGCCGCGCAAAGTGCGCGACGTCGTCAACCTGGTGCGCGGCAAGCAGGTCGGAGAGGCGATGACGATTTTAAAGTTTACTCCGCGGCGGGCCGCGCGCGTTGTTGAGAAAGTGCTCAAGTCCGTCATTGCGAACGCGGTGCAGCGGGAAGTGGGCGACGCGGATGAATTGTGGGTCAGCAAGGCCTATGTCGATCAAGGAACCACGTTGAAACGCGTGCAGCCGGCGCCCCGGGGTATGGCGCACCCGATCAAAAAGCGGACGAGTCATATCACGCTGGTTGTGTCGGCGAAGTCGGCGGGACGTTCGAAGGGGTAAGGGGAGATCATGGGACATAAAACGATTCCGATCGGATTCCGCCTGGGCTACAACCAGACCTGGTTGTCGCGCTGGTACGCCGAAGCCGATTACGCCACGCTGTTGCACGAGGACCTGTCGATGCGCCGTTTAGTCAAGGCCAAGCTGATGCATGCGGGCGTCGCCAAGATCGAGATCGAGCGGTCGGGAAACCAGCTCAAATTGACCATTCATACGAAAAGCCCTGGCATCATCATCGGACGAAAGGGCGCCGAAGTCGATAAACTGAAGGCGGAGTTGGAGAAGCGGACCAAGCGCCAGATCTACATCAATATCCGGGAAATCAAAAAACCCGAACTGGAAGCCCAATTGGTCGCCGAAAGTATCGCGCTGCAACTGGAAAAGCGGGTGGCTTATCGCCGGGCGATGAAAAAAGCGGTGGCGGCCACAATGCGGCTCGGCGGGCAGGGGATCCGGGTCGCCTGCGCGGGCCGTTTAGCCGGCGCGGAGATCGCCAGGACCGAGTGGTATCGGGAGGGGCGCGTCCCGCTCCACACGTTGCGGGCGTTTATCGATTACGGTTTTGCAGAAGCGGTAACGCCCCAGGGGAACATCGGGGTGAAGGTCTGGGTGTATAAAGGCGAGCGGCTGCCGAGCGCGCTGTATGAGAGTGAACTGCCTGCGATGGGAGACCGGCGGTAATGCTCAGCCCGAAAAAGATCAAATATCGGAAAGTGCAGAAGGGGCGCCGGTACGGGAAAGCCTATCGGGGGAGCAGTCTGACTCTTGGCGAATACGGGTTGAAGGCGCTGGAGCCGGGCTGGATCACGGCTCGACAGCTTGAGGCCGGCCGAATCGCGATGACGCGCTTCATCAAGCGGGGCGGTCGTATCTGGATTCGTGTCTTCCCCGATAAACCGATTTGTAAAAAACCGGCGGAAACGCGAATGGGGAAGGGCAAGGGAAGTCCGGAGTACTGGGTGGCGGTGGTGAAACCCGGCCGCGTCCTGTATGAAATGGACGGCGTGACCAAGGATACGGCGTTGTCAGCCTGTCGGTTGGCCTCGCATAAATTGCCGCTGGCGACCACGTTTGTCGAACGGAGAGTATAACGGTGGAACTGGACAGCCTGCAACAGCTTCGGGAATTGCCGGCCGATGATCTCCGGCAAAAAACCACGGCGCTTCGAAAAGAGCTGTTTATGCTGCGCATCAACCAAGTGTCCGGTCGAGTGGAGCGGCCCTCGCAATTTCGCGAGCTCCGCCGGCAATTGGCGCGCATGCTGACCGTGTTGGGCCAGCAAACGCGTCAGGCGCCGCCGGCCGCCAAGGTCTCGCAGCCCCCGGCCCGTCGCACGGGAGCCAAGCGGTCGACCGCTCGTAAAACCGCAGTTGGGAAGAGTGCTTCGTGATACAGGAGACGAAACAACTTCATACGCTAGAGGGCATCGTGGCCCGGCAGTCCGGTCAGAAATCGGTGATGGTGACGGTGACCCGTTTGGTCCGCCATCCTCGCTATCAAAAAGTGCTCCGGCAAGTGACGCGTCTTCGGGCCCATGATGAGGGATCGAAGTGCCGCCAGGGCGATTTGGTGGAGATCCAGTCGTGCCGGCCGCTCAGCCGCACCAAACGGTGGCGGGTGATTAAGATCATCAAGACGGCGCTCTTGGTGGGCGTTGAGGTGAACGCATGATCCAGGCCCAGACCATGCTCGACGTGGCCGATAATTCCGGGGCCACGCGCATCATGTGTTTCCATGTGATGGGCGGATCAAAGCGCCGATACGCATCGATCGGCGACGTCATCGTGGCGGCCGTCAAGGAAGCGATTCCGCAGGGGTCGGTCAAGAAGGGCGACGTGGTCAAGGCGGTCATCGTGAGAACCGTCAAGCCGGTCCGCCGGAGCGACGGGTCGTGGATCCGGTTCGATCGCAACTCGGCTGTGTTGCTCAACCCCCAGGGAGAGCCGTTGGGCACCCGCATCTTCGGCCCCGTGGCGCGCGAGCTGCGGTGGAAGAAATTTACAAAGATCATTTCCCTGGCTCCGGAGGTGTGGTAAATGGCCGCCGCGGATACAGTCACAGCGCCGAAACTTCGAATCAAAAAAGGCGACACGGTTGTCGTGATCAGCGGACGGGCGCGTGGCCGCCAGGGCAAGATCCTTTCGGTTGACCGTTTACGCCAGCGGGTTGTGGTGGAGAAGGCGAACATGATCAAGAAGCACGTCCGGCCATCGCGCACGGGCAAGGGCGGCATCATTGAAAAAGAGGGGGCGGTGCACCTGTCGAACGTCATGCTGATCTGCCCGGGATGCGGCAAGCCCACTCGGGTCGGGATACGCGTGCTGGACGACGGGCAGCGGCTGAGGATGTGCAAGCAGTGCGATGACGTGATCGAAAAGGCGAAGTCCTGATCGATCCAAACCAGGCGAATTGACAACGATGACACCCGCATCCCCAAAGAACGCCGTCGCTGCCAAGCAGCGGACGACGGCCGGCTTGAAGCGGTACTATGAAGATACCGTCGTGCCGGCCTACCTGGAAGAGAAACGCTATGCCAACCGGCTGCAGGTGCCCCGCGTGCAGAAAGTCATCATTAATGTGGGCATGGGGGAAGCGGTCCAGAATGTGAAGCTGCTGGATGTGGCGGTGGAAGAACTGGCCGCGGTCACGGGGCAGCGGCCCGTCGTCACCCGGGCCAAGAAGTCGATCGCCGGATTCAAAATTCGACAGGGCATGCCCATCGGCTGCAAGGTGACGTTGCGCGGCCGGCGCATGTATGAGTTCTTGGAGCGGATGCTGCACGCCGTGCTGCCGCGGCTTAGGGATTTTCGCGGAGTCTCGGCAAAAGCGTTCGACGGCCGCGGCAATTACACCTTGGGGTTGAAAGAGCAGCTGATCTTTCCCGAAATCACCTACGAGCGGGTGCAGAACGTTCACGGCCTGGATGTGACGATCGTGACGACCGCGAAGGGGGATCCCGAGGCTAAAGATCTGCTGCACCGCTTAGGCATGCCATTTCGGGAGGCACGATGACCAAAAAATCACTGATGATCAAGGCGAACCGGCCGCCGAAGTTCGCCGTGCGCGCTTACACACGATGCCGGCTGTGCGGCCGGGCGCGCGGCTATTTGCGGAAATTCGCGTTGTGCCGGATTTGCTTCCGGCATCTGGGTCTGCGCGGGGAGATCCCCGGCGTCCGGAAATCAAGCTGGTAACGAAGGGTTGATGCCATGATGACCGATCCCATTGCCGATATGCTGGTGAGAATCAAAAACGCGTTGCAGCGGCGCTATCAATCCGTCGAGATGCCGCAGTCCTCGCTCAAACTGCGGATCGCCCGCATTCTGCAGCAGGAAGGGTTCATCGAGCGGGTGGAAGTCGTCGAAGGAAAACCGCGCGGCGTGATCAAGATTCGTTTGAAATATTTGAAGGACGAGCAGCCCATCATCCGGGGCCTCGAGCGAGTCAGCCGTCCGGGGCGGCGGGTGTATGCCGGTTATGAAGAGCTGCGCCCGATTCAAGGCGGCATCGGCGTGGCCATTTTGTCCACACCGAAGGGGCTGATGACCGACGGCCAGTCCCGCCAGCAGCGTCTCGGCGGCGAAGTCCTCTGTCGCGTGTGGTAGGGGTGCAATGTCGCGCATTGGATTAAAGCCGATTCCGATTCCGACTGGAGTGCAGGTCTCCCTCCCCAGCGACTCAAGCGGGGAAGTGCGTGTGCAGGGCCCCCGCGGGAAGCTGGCCCGCCGGTTCCCCTGGCCGTCAATCTCCATTGAGGCCACCAAGGAGGCCGTGGTGGTGAAGCGTCACAGCGATGAGGACGCGGATCGGGCATTGCACGGACTGGCGCGCAGCGAGCTGAGAAATATGATCGAAGGCGTGGTCAAAGGATACGAGCGGAAACTGGAAGTGTCGGGCGTGGGATTCAAAGTCATCCAGCAGGGGAAGAAATTGAACCTGACGCTGGGTTTTTCCCACCCGGTCATCGTGGACATTCCGGACGGCATCGAGGTCGCGATCGACAAGCAAACGGCGCTGACGATCCGCGGCGCCGACAAGGGGCTGGTCGGCCAGTTTGCGGCCGACATCCGCAGTTACCGGCCGCCCGAGCCGTACCAGGGCAAAGGGATCAAATATTCAGATGAAGTGATCCGTCGCAAAGAAGGCAAAAAGAGCAAGTAACCGGAGCCGATGATGGGAACCCAGAGCGCCACACGACAAGCTGCCCGGATTAAGCGCCACTATCGGGTCCGACAAAAGATCGTCGGATCGGCGATTCGCCCGCGGTTGAGCGTGTTCCGCAGCCAGCTCCATATGTACGCCCAGTTGAACGACGACGGGCAGGGCCGCACGCTCGTCAGCGCGTCGACCGTGGATCCGGAGCTGCGCAAGCGCTTGGCCAAGAGCAAAGGATCGAACCGGGATGCCGCCGCCGCCGTTGGAACACTGCTGGCCGAGCGCGCCCGGGCGGCGAAGATTCAGCAGGTGGTGTTTGATCGAGGCGGTTATCTGTATCACGGCCGGGTCAAAGCGCTGGCCGACGGCGCCCGTGCAGCGGGATTGGAATTTTAAGCGGGTGCGTAGTGATCGTTCACCGGGGAGCATGGTGTGAAACGAATTGATCCAGACGGATTATCGCTAAAAGACAAGGTGGTCGCGATTAATCGCGTCGCCAAGGTGGTCAAAGGCGGCAAGCGGTTCAGCTTCAGCGCGGTGGTCGTCGTGGGCGACGGGCAGGGCCATGTCGGCGTGGGCAAGGGCAAAGCGGCCGAGGTGCCGGAGGCCATTCGCAAGGCCGTCGAGCAGGCCAAAAAACATTTGGTCAAGGTGACGATCCATCGCTTGACGATCCCCCATGCCGTTGTCGGACGCTACGGCGTGGAAGAGGTCGTCTTGAGGCCGGCCGCCGAGGGGACGGGGATCATCGCGGGAGGCGCCGTGCGCGCTGTCGTTGAATTGGCAGGCATCCAAAATATTTTGAGCAAATCATTGGGCAGCGGCAACGCCATCAACGTGGTTCGGGCCAC
>CAZJRH010000432.1:0-5789 GCA_964548215.1 uncultured Nitrospirota bacterium | reverse complement strand
GGCCACGATACCGGCCGGAGGGGAAGATCCCGCCGGCATTGCCATTTTTCCCTCCCGATGAGGTTACGGCGTTTTCTGCTCCTGACGCTCGCCGTCGCATTGCCGGGCTGTTCCCTGTTCGGCGTCGCCCCACTCGCGCCTTCAACCACGGTGATTGGACCGCGACTCGGCCCTGAAATCCCGATCGCCATCCGGGCGCAGGATGAAGAGGAAGATCCCGTCGCGGCATGGGGCGACGGTCACGCTCTGGTCGTCTGGCAATCGACCCGCGACGGCCCAAGCCGCATCTACGCCGCGTCGGTGACCGGCGAGGGTGTCGTCCTCCAACCGAACGGCGCGCCGCTCTCCGCCTCCCCCGCCGATCAGCTTTTTCCCATGGTAGCCAGAGGGGATCAAAATTTTCTGGTCGTCTGGCAGGATCTGCGCAGCCGCCACCAGTGGGAAATTTACGGGGCGCTGGTTGATATCGCCGGGGCAACCATGCGATCACCCGAGGCCGGCAATCTTCCGATCAGCGTCGGCTCCAACAGCCGGAAATACCCGTCGGTCGCCTGGAACGGCCGGATTTTTCTCGTCGTCTGGATGCAGGAGCGGCCCGGCTCCGGCTGGGATGTGGTGGGCGCGCGCGTGACGTCGGACGGCACGGTGCTCGACCCCCAGGGTATTGCAATCGGATCGGCCGAGAAAGACCAGAGTCGCCCAGTTGTCACATGGACGGGCACGTACTACCTCGTAGTCTGGATGGATAATCGGCTGGACACCTCGGACATCTATGGGGCCAGGGTCGATGCCGAAGGAACAGTGCTCGATCCGGCCGGCCTTCCCATTGCCACCGCCACGGGCGAACAAGCGCATCCGGCGGTCGCGTGGAATGGCGCCACGGCGCTGGTCGTCTGGGTCGATCGGCGGGACGGCGCGCACTATCTGCTGTACGGCGCCCGGGTCGACGATACGGGCGCCGTCCTGGAACCGAACGGCGTTCCGCTGTCGACCACGCCGCGTTTACACATGTTCCCGGACGTCGCCTGCCGGCCCTCGGACTGCCTGGTCGTCTGGGAGGAGGAATGGCCCGTTGAAAAACCACGGGCGAGCGTCGTGGATATCATCCGGGATGTCGCCGGCATCGTGGTAACCGGCACGACCACAAGCGGCCCCATGACCGTGTCCAATCCGATGCTGATTGCGCCTCGCGCACTGGGCAATCATTTCTCAAAGGTGTCCACCGACGGCCGGCGCTACCTGGTCGTCTGGAAAGATTATCGTTCGGGAATTGCCGGCGGCTTCGGGCGGTTCATCGATATTCCATGATTGATCGGGGGAAGCGGCGCCATCGTCTCTCCTTGGTCGTGGCAATCGTGTGCGGCCTTGCCGGTCCTGTCACGGCCGACGAACCGCTGATGATCAACCAAGTGGTCGTGCATCCGACGAAACCCAACCTCCTCTTTGCGGCCGGGCGGCCGCAGGGCGCGCTCAAAAGCACCGATGGGGGAAAGAGCTGGCGGCCGGCCCTGAGAGGATTGAAGAACACCAGCGCTTTTCACCTGGCCATCGCCGAGCGCGCGCCGCACACGCTCTATCTGGCGACGTTCGGCGGCGGGGTCTACAAAAGCACGGATGAGGCCGAGACGTGGGTCGCCGTCAATAACGGGCTGGGCAACACCAACATCCACGCCCTGGCCGTCGACCCGGTCGATGCCGACCGGCTGGTCGTCGTCACTTCAACCGGAGAACTGTTTCGCAGCGTTGACGGCGGGCAACATTGGATTGCCGCCAATCAGGGCGTGCCGGCCGTCCAGGGCGATATTTCCACCGCGCTGCGATTTGATCACGCGCGACCTCCCCGCCTCTATCTCGGCTTGGAACGCCTCTATACATGGGACACCACCGGTGGCTGGGTCTCGCCAGGAGCGGGACTCAACGCAGAGGTCATTACCGCCCTGGCGTTCGATCCCGCCGACCGCATCCTCTACGCGGGGACGAGAAATGACGGCCTCTTTCTCTCGACCGATCGGGGTGCGCACTGGAAGCCAGCGGCCCCATCGTCACGGAAAAAATGGATCCACACCATCGTACTCGATCATGCCACCCCGCCGAGCCTCTACATCAGCGTGATCACACAGGGGTTGTTTAAAAGCGGGGACCAGGGCGCCACCTGGCAACCGCTGTCCAAGGGCCTCCCGCCCGGAGAGGACATACTCAGCGTGGCGACTGACCCCCGCGACGCCCGGCGGCTCTATACCGGCATGCGTTCGAGCGGCATCTTTCTTTCATCAGATGGCGGCGCCAGTTGGAGCGCGGCCGCGATCACACAGGAGCCGCTCTCATCGATCCTCGATTCCTTGATGGCCGAACCTTCTGCAGTAGTGAATCAATCCTCGACTTCCCCACTACCGCCGGTGCCGGCCTCATTTGAAAAATGCACGAAGTGCCATGGCTGGACCGATCCCTATCTGACGCAGAAACGGACCTTCTGGCGCGTGCCGCCGAATGTTAGGGACTGGCAACCCACGGTGGCGCGGATGAGCGTGGGGAACGGCGTCACGCCGGAAGAACAGAAGGAGATTACCCGGTTTTTGAACGACTACAGCAGGCGATAGTTGGTACAGGTAAAGTTTGATCAGAAACCGTTCGTGGTGAGCCTGTCGAACCATGAACGGCACGCCCTTCGACAAGCTCAGGGCGAACGGGTTTTTACCAGTACCCGATAGTTCGTAGAGTCCGCTTACTTCACGGTATTCGTCAACCGGCCGATCCCCTCGATCACAATCTCGATCGTGTCGCCGCGCTGCATCGGGCCGACGCCGGGCGGCGTGCCGGTGGTGATGACGTCTCCGGGGAAGAGCGTCATAATAGAGGAGATAAAACTCACCAGAAACGGCACCGGGAAAATCATGTCGGCGGTCGTCCCCGATTGCTTCACCTGCCCGTTCAGGATCGCCTCGATTTTCAGGTTGGCCGGATCCAGGTCGGTCACGATCCAGGGACCCAGCGGCGCGAAGGTGTCGAACGCCTTGGCCCGCGTCCATTGCAGATCCTTATGCTGCAGATCCCGCGCGGTGACATCATTCAGACAGGTGTAGCCCAGAATGGCGTCGGCCGCCTGCGCCGACGAAATTGATTTGATCCGCTTTTTGATCACGATGGCCAGCTCGGCTTCATGATCCACTCGTGTGACGTCCAGCGGGTAGTGAATCGCGGCACCGGAACCGATGAGCGCGCTGGGCGGCTTCAGGAAGAGCAGCGGCTCGGCCGGCAGCGGGCGCCCCATCTCCTTCGCGTGCGCCCGGTAGTTGACCCCCACCGCCACGATTTTTGACGGCTCGCACGGCGGCAGCAGTGTGAGCTCCTCCAACTGGAACGAGCGCGGCCCGAACTTGATCCCGTTGAACGGCTCATGCGCCAATTCCCGAATCTGGCGCTGCTCCATCGCGCCATAGCGGGGCTGGCCGTCGGCGAGGAACCGCAACAGCTTCATGCGTTACTCCGATACGCTCGAGCGATTGGAAAACAGACGGGACACAATAAACGGGAGGACCGTGTGAGGATGGCGGTGCGAACGGCTAATTATCCACCAATTCCTTGAGTTCCTTCCCGGCTTTGAAAAACGGCACCCGCTTGGCCGGCACCATGACCGGCGTGCCAGTCTTCGGATTCCGGCCGTCCCGGGATCGACGCTGGCGGAGGCGAAAACTTCCGAACCCCCGGATTTCGATTTTTTCCCCTTTGGTCAGCGTCTCTTTGATGCTGTGAAAGACCGCGTTGACGATGATCTCCGTCTGGCGCTTGGTCAAGGTCTGAACCTGCTCCGCCACGCGCTCGATCAACTCTGCTTTAGTCATGGCCGCTCCTCCCCGCTCCCCATGGCTACCACGCCATCCGATATTCCAGCCGAATGGCCGGGGACAAACCAAGTCCCGCCATGCCGCCGCCAAACCATGTGGACTCGATCAGCCGTTTCAGCGAAAACCCTGGCTGGCTTTCCAGCACCGCCGGCTCTCCCTCGATCTCGGCCAGGTCGGCGGCCGCCTTGATCGCATCGGGCAACCCGCCCAATTGATCCACCAGGCCGACCAACTGCGCCTGCCGGCCGCTGAAAATGCGCCCGTCGGCCAGCCGTTTGACCTCCACCACTTCCAGCCCGCGCCCCTTGGCGACGGCCTCGATGAACTGATTGTGCACGTCGTCCAGCACCGCCTGCAGAATCGCCCGCTCCTCGGGTTTCATCCCCCGAAAGGGGGAGCCGACATCCTTGTTCCGCCCGCTCTTGATGACGACACTTTCCACGCCGACTTTCTTCATCAACCCCTGCACGTTCGGAATTTCCATGATGACGCCGATGCTGCCCGTCAGACTGCCGGGGTTGGCGACGATCTTATCGGACGCGGCGGCGATGTAGTAGCCGCCGGAGGCCGCGACCGACCCCATGGAGACCACGACTTTCTTGCCGTGCTTCGTGCGGAGGCGCTGGACGGCGTCGTAAATCTCCTGCGCCGGCACCACCGCGCCGCCGGGGCTGTCGATGCGGAGGACCACGCCCAGCACGGCGGGATTTTTCGCGTACCGCTCCAGTTCATCCAATGTGGCGGTGGCGTCGGCCAGCACGCCCTCAATGCGAACCACGGCCAGATAGGGACCGCCGAAGGAGGTCATGCCGTCCATCGCCGAGGTCAGCCAGCCGACCAGCACGAGGACCAGCATGAGGATCAGGATGAACTTCACCGCCCGCCGTAGCGGCGACCGGACGGGCGTATCGTGTGGTTCGGCCGCCATTACGACTCGGGCGATTCGTCGCCTTTCTTGGATCGTTTGGACCGGCCGGCCACGTGGCCCAGCGTTTGATTGACGGCGCCCTGCTCTTCGTGAAAGCGCCGCAGCTCATCGCGTTCCGACTCCCTCTGCAACGCCTTGACGCTGAGCCCGATCTTGCGGTCGGCCCGGTCGATTTTGACAATCTTGCAGGTCACCGCCTGCCCGACCGGATAGACCTCCTCCAGCTTCTGCGTGGCGCGCTCAGCGAGCTCGCCGCCCGCCTCGCTCGCGTGGATCAACCCCTCGATGCCCTCCTCCAGCTCGACAAAGAAGCCGAATTCGGTGTGGCGCGCCACCTTCCCGGTCACCTGCTGGCCGGGCTTGTAGCGCTCCATGGCCTGCTCCCAGGGATCCTGCGTCAACTGCTTGAAGCCGAGCGAGAGCCGTTCCTTCTCGGGATCGATCTTGAGCACCACGGCCTTGATCTTCTGGCCCTTGGTCAGCACTTCCGACGGATGGGCCACCCGCTTGGTCCAGGAAAGATCGGACACATGGATCAAACCATCAATACCCTCTTCCAGGCCGATGAAGGCGCCAAAATCGGTCAGACTTTTGACCGTGCCTTCGATGACCGAGCCGATCGGATATTTCTGCTCCACCACTTCCCAGGGATTCGGCTCGGTCTGCTTCATGCCCAGCGAAATCTTCCTCGCCTTGGGGTCGATGTTCAACACGACCGCTTCAACGGCCTGGCTGGCCGAGACCAGCTTCGACGGATGCTTTACTTCGTGGCTCCAGGACATTTCCGAAATGTGGATCAAACCCTCGACGCCCGGCTCCAGCTCGACGAACGCACCGTAATCGGTGACGCTGACCACCTTGCCCTTCACCCGGCTGCCCACCGGATAGGCCTGGTCCGCCAGCAGCCAGGGATCGACGTTCTTCTGCTTGAAGCCCAGCGAAATCCGTCCCGTCTCCTTGTCGAGTGCGATGACGAACGTCAGCATGATGTATGCGAGCAGGAAGTAGATGATCATGCG
>CAZJRH010000431.1:0-1885 GCA_964548215.1 uncultured Nitrospirota bacterium | reverse complement strand
CCGCATAGCAGCCCTGCCCCGGCGTCAGCGCAAGAATGTCGTTGGTCAGAATGCCTTGCAGGTATTTTGCGCGGTCCGGGCCGCTGGCCCGCCAGAGGCCCCGCGCCGACAGATCGGCCACGCCGGCGCGCTCGCGCACCGCGGCATGCTCGGCGAGCGGGTCACCATAGTGGAGCGGAATCTCCCACTCGGCCGCGCTCGTCCATTGGGCCTGCAGGGAACGATGCTGCGCATCGAGCGGAAGACGGGGCATGGAACGGTTAATTCAGCAACGCTTGCAGCCGTTTCAGCGCCCGGCTCGCCAGCAGATATTTGGGATTGACGGTCAGGGCCTGCCGATATTCGTCCATGGCCTGGCCCCAGTCGCCTTGCTTCTCGTAGACGCGTCCAAGATTCAGGTGGGGGAATTCATAGCTGGCGTAGCGCGTGGCCTCAATGGCGCGCTTCAACCAGGGGATGGCCTCGTCCAGCTCCCCCTTTTCAATGAGGTAGGCGCCGATGTCATTGTAGGGGTTGCCGAACTCAGGGTCGACCCGGATCGCTTTGTGGCACTCCTGGATGGCGTCGTCGAGCCGCCCCATGAAGCTGTAGGTCCAGCCCAGGAAGGTGTAGGCCTCGGCGGTGGGGCAGGCCTCGATCGATTGCTGATAGAGATCGGCCGCCTCCTCCAGCCGGCCTTTCATCTGCAGGGCGTAGGCTTGCTGAAAGTAACTGGCGGCGAGCTGTTCCTGGGCTTCGTCCATGATGGAACATTGTACGAAGCTTGGGGTCGTGTTCGCAAGCGCGTCAGGAAGTTTTTAACCGGCGTTTGAGCCGCTTCTCGACGCTCTGGATTTTTCCCGTCAACCGACCCTTTGCGCCTTTGCGATAGTCGATCTTAATGCTGACGCTGATCCGCCGGCAATCCTTCTTCATCCGGGAAAAACAGCGCCGGATGACGTCGAACACCTCGTCCCATTCGCCCTCGATGACCGTGCCCATCGGGTTGAGCTGGTAGTCGAGGCCGCTGCGGTCGATGATGTCGAGCGACCGGGCGACATATTTCCCCACGCTTTCGCCTTTGTCGAACGGCGACATGCTGACTTCAACGAGCAACATGGATGATTCCTCCTTGTAAAACCTGTATGGGGACAGATTTAAATCTGTCCCCATAGCGTTGCGCCTGCGAGGGAGTCATTCTAGGGGGCGCCGGCCGGGCCGGTCAAGTATTTAGACTTTCACGCGATTTTGTTATACTCTGCCGCTATGAAGCCCGCCAGCCACGGCTCGCCTCCGGCGGAGGGTGCCCCCTATCTGTCCGTCGTCATTCCGATCCACAATGAACGCGACAATCTGAAACCGCTCGCCGGCCGCCTGCTGGCCGAGCTGCCAGCGCTGGGCGTCGCGTTTGAAGTGATTTTTGTGGATGATGGCAGCCGGGACGGGAGCGGCGCGCTGCTGCGCACGCTCTGCGCCGGCACGCCCCAGTTCCGGCTGATTCAGTTGCGCCGAAATTTCGGCCAGACGGCGGCCATGGTGGCCGGTTTCGATCACGCCCTGGGACAGGTGATCGCCGTCCTGGACGGCGACTTGCAGAACGATCCCTCGGACATCGGCCCGATGCTCAAAAAACTTGACGAAGGTTACGACATTGTCAGCGGCTGGCGGGTGGAGCGGCGCGACGCCCCCGTCAGAGTGCAGACCTCCAAGCTGGCCAACTGGCTGATCGGCCGGGTGACCGGCGTGCGGCTGCACGACTATGGCTGCTCGCTGAAACTCTATCGGACCGAATTGATGCGGGTGGTGCCGTTGTACGGCGATCTGCACCGGTTCATTCCGGCGATCGCCAGCCTCTATGGCGCCGCCATCGCCGAATTGCCCGTGCAGCATCATCCCCGGCAGCATG
>CAZJRH010000430.1:0-3632 GCA_964548215.1 uncultured Nitrospirota bacterium | reverse complement strand
CGAGAGCGGTATCGCGTTGCCGCGCTGTCATCTTGGATAAGGAGCGGAAGCTCGCCGTGTCGATCGCTGGTTCTTCGATATCGTCGCCGAAAAAGAACTCCTGCGGAAACTTCAAGGTGCGCGCGATGACCGTCAGCCGATCAGGCTCCGGGTTGAACTCACCGGTCTCGTATGCCGACACCGAGCGCAACTCGACGCCTATGCTCGCCGCCAAACGCGTCTTGGTAAGTCCGCGCCGGCGGCGCGCCCAGGTCAGGCGAGTCGGGTTGAAGACGTCAACGGCACTCATGCTTTCCGCTTCACATCGATATCAAGATCCGCACCCACCGGCACCACAATTTCGATCTCGGATCCGTCCAGCGGAATGGACGGCAACATGATCCGCTCCTGCCAGCGCGTGATGCGACCGTCGGGCGAAATCTGGGACGGCAACGACAGTTCACAACGGACTTCGGTCCCGGCGCGGTGAAGCAGCAGGAACCAGGTCAGCGGCCCCTCATCACCACGCACATGCGGCATATCCGGCACTGGCAAATCCAATTCGAGCTGCACCTGATTGACCGAGATCGCATCGGCGGTGCTGATGCCTTTCGGGGCCTTGTTGCTTACGTTCACGGTCGGCAGCCCAGTCCCGGCGTCGCCCGTCGCGACATTGATCGCCATCAACCCACCCGGATGGACGACGAGGGCATAATTTTTCTCATCCGAGCGGGTCCAGCCGATAGGCAGCAGCCCTTCGCGTAAGGCCGCCACCGCCTCCATCCAGGCGGCGATGCCGATGCCGAAAGGAGGGTGATTGGCAGTGAAGCTGATCCAGGAAAGATACCAGCGGCGTGCCGCATGCAGCAGGGGCTCTTCGGTAAGGCCCATGTTTGCTAACCGGACGCTTACGTCTTCAGCCTTTGAATGAACGAACAACGTAGCTGGCATCGAATCCTCCGAGGTGTGACTTCCGCTTTTTATGCCTCATATGAGGGGGAAAAACAAGAACCATACTCCTCCATCCCCGGGATTAACGGGCAGCTGGAGCGTCAATCTGTTTCTGCGGGGACTAAATGTGCCGTGAGCTCTGCCACAAACGGTGATGATCCCAGATCAGCAGCGATCAGAGAACCGGTCAAATGCAGTGATGCGGCGCGCATCGATGGGCATTTTGCGCTTGTAAATCTCCCGGCACAAAAACTCGATCTCCGGTTCCTTCTGGTTTTCACGGACGTCGATCCACCACGAGCGCGGCTTGCCATTCTCATCGCCGTTCCAGCGGTAGCCGCGTGCTTTCAAAATATCTTTCAATTCGAAGGGCGAGTTCTCGGCCCAAATTCGCCACGTCTCGGACCGCGCAGATGCAAGAAGGCGCTGCAGGCCAGTGAGGCCGGAACGGGGAAGCGAGCGGGACAGAAGTTCGATTGCAGCGGCGCAGTCATGCACCGCGCGATGGTGATCGTAAAAGAAGCCCTGCGCTAACGCAAGGTAAGCGAGTTTGGAACTCTCGAACCCCTCGGCCTGCCAGTCGATCTCCGACATCGAGCAGGCCCAGGCCTTTGTCGTGAAGACGTCGCAGAACCGCTCGGCGAAACGCCGGTCAAAGCTCGCGTTATGGGCGATGATCAACGCGGCCGGCGCGACAAATTGGGTCACCTGCGCCAAGTCGATGGTCTTACCCTCGACCATGGCGTCGTCGATTCCCGTCAGCGCCGTGACCTCGGACGGGATTGGCGTGGAAGGCTGGCGGAGCTGACTGAACGGCTCTCCGAAGCCACAGTTCCTGCCATCAACCGTGTAGAAAAATGGGACCATGCCAATTTCGATGATCTCGTGTCTTGCGGAATCAAGCCCCGTCGTCTCAAGATCGATGAAAATACCAAGGCGGGCGCCAGGTTCTGTCACGGACGAAGCTTTCGGCGGGGCGAGTTTGCGTAGCACACGATAGCGGCCCGTCGCTTCCAGCTCCGCCGCCATCCGCTCATGATCATTCTCATTCACGGGGCGACATCCTGCGTGGCGTCGAGACTGATTTTTGCAAGCCGCCCGGTCTCGTGGAACCACAACTCTCGAATTTTCGCATCATCGCTAGCTGGCAGAGGCGATGCGTTCCGCACCTTGAACGTCGTGGGCAAATTGACCGAGGTGCCAAAAACCAGGGCATGCTGCTTTGGCAAAGACGGAAGGCGCTTGAGGACGGCGTCTGAAATAAAGGGCGTCATCTGCCGTATCTGAGACAGGTCATCCGGATTTTGGATCCGATGCACCACGAAGTTCGAGCACTGCGAGAGCACTGTCTTGGATAGCTCGCTTGGGCGTTGGGAGGCGACAAGCAGAAAAAGGCCGTATTTTCGGCCCTCCTTGGCGATGCGCTCGAAGATCCTGTTCGCATCAACGGCATATCGCGACGGTGTCGACGCGATATATCGATGTGCTTCCTCCAGGAGCAAATGTACCGGGAACCGATTTCTCGGTTCGGCTTGCCGCAGGAGGCGAAAAATCATCCTTGCCAGCACCGCGCTGACCAGTTCCACGACCTCATCTTCGACGGCGTTCATATCGACGATGACGATCTGCATGGATTTACGCACGCCATCGCCGTCTCGCACAAGTCCAAGAATTTTCGCAAGAAAATCAACAGACCCGAGCGTCTGCCCGGCGGCGGCAGGGTCGAATGCATGACGAAGAAAGGCATATTCCCGGCGCTCTTGAAGCGACTTGAAGCGTGTAACCATTTGAGAGCAGTAGTCGCGGATCTGTCGGTTGCCGTGGGCCTCCTCGTAGAGAATGGCCAAGTCCATGGCGTCGCCCAGCGCGCCAAAGTCGAACGGCGCATTGTTGTAGTTCGGCAGCTTCAAATCATCGATCACGAAGCCGTTGTCTCCGACCAGGAACGTGTCGAGACCCGCCGCGTTGACCATCTGGCCGAAGTTAATGCGGATGTATGGACTGACAGTGGGAAGATCGATCTCAGCCGTATTGAATCGCTGAAGGATACCCACGATCCGATCATGCTTCGATGGACTGCTTGAGTCGTCCCGCATGATCTGGGTGATGCACTTGGCGAGAATGTGGTTCTTGACGCCATTGAGCTCGACGGCCCCGGCTTGGGAAAATAGCGTAGAGAGACCGAGCGCCATCCGCAGTATGGGGACCTGGGTTCGCTCGCTGGCCTGAAGCAAGAGCTCCCATTCCGATAGGTCCAGAAACCAATGGGGCAATCGGAAGCGTTCAAGTCCAGCCGTACCGTCGAGGATCACGCGATCGACCCCGATTCCACCAGTCTTCGCCAACGGCGCAAGAGCCACATGGTATTCCCCGTTTACGTCGAAAACAACGAAAGTCGCACCGCGGGCGTGATGTTCATCAGGCTTCTCGAACAGCGACTGCAAGACGGACGCCACGGTGCAGGATTTCCCGCTTCCGGTATTGCCCAGGACGGCAACGTGACCGCCGAAAAAGTCATCTATCCGGACTTTGACATCGTATCCCTCAAAGATCACCGATTGGCCGATGCTCAGCACCCGGTAGCTCGTGGGTTCCGCAGCGAGCTCACCCCCGGCGTTTTCAGCGATCGCGTCCTCGGTATCGAAAATTCGGTCAAGCTCCGTGTCGAGCGCATAGAGCGCATCGGCATAGAGCGATGGGAA
>CAZJRH010000429.1:0-1804 GCA_964548215.1 uncultured Nitrospirota bacterium | reverse complement strand
TCTTGAGGGCGCGATCGACCGCCTCTTCAAAAAGCCGGGCCGTCTCGTCCAAAAGGGGTGTCGTGCCTGTCAGCGCATAGCCCCTGGCGTCTAATGCGCGCGCGGGGGACTGGTAGTACAGCTCCGGAAAGCGCACGCCCCAGAGGTTCCGCTCAACCAGCTCAACAGCCAGCTCCCGGCTGGCCGCAAAAGCGGCGGAGGTGACCGCTTCCCGCCCGGCCAGCGCCAATAGCAGCACCAGGCTGTTGTGGGCCTGCTGCATCGTCTGCCGAAGCCCCTCCCGCGAGTCGATGGCCGACCCTGCCGCCGCGAAGAACTCCCGCACGAGCGCTTCCCGCTTCCGCTCCAGCAGGTCGAGCCCTCTGCGGGCGATCACCACCTGCTGCCGAAACGACAGCAACTGCATCCGGGTCGGACTGGCGGCTTCCATGCCCTTCCCGTCACGATGGTGAAGCGGGATAATATCTGTCGAGAAGTTCCGTCTTCACTCTCGTCAGCCGCTCTTTGGGGAGATGGCTCAACACACTCCAGCCCAGATCCAGCGTCTCCGCGAGGCCGCGCGCCTGGTCCCCCTGGTGGACAAACCGCTGCTCGAACAGCCCGGCAAATTCCAACAGGCGCCGGTCCTGCTCGGCCAGCCCCTCTGTGCCGACGATCGCCTCCAGCCGCCGGAGATCCCGCCCCTGGGCATAGAGCGCATAGAGCTGATCGGCCCATGGCCGGTGGTCTTCCCGGGTCCGCCCCGCGCCGATCCCCAGATTCATCAGACGCGACAGTGACGGCAGCACGTCAATCGGCGGGAAAATTCCCTTGCGGTGCAGCTCCCGCGACAGCACCAGTTGCCCCTCCGTGATGTAGCCGGTCAGATCGGGGATCGGATGGGTCATGTCGTCATCCGGCATGGTAAGAATCGGAAGCTGGGTCACCGATCCCCGCTTGCCCTGAATGCGCCCGGCCCGTTCATAGATGGTCGCCAGGTCGGTGTACATGTAGCCGGGATAACTCCGCCGGCCGGGAATCTCTTCGCGCGCCATGGCCAGTTCCCGTAATGCCTCGCAGTAATTGGTCATATCGGTCAGGATGACCAGCACGTGGAAATCATGCTCGAACGCCAGATACTCGGCGGCGGTCAGCGCAAAGCGGGGCGTCAGGAGCCGCTCGACCGTCGGGTCATCCGCCAGATTCAAAAAGACGACCGTGTGGCTCATCGCGCCGCTCGCTTCAAACGCGTCCAGAAAAAAGGCCGCATCCCGGAAGGGAATGCCGATCGCGGCAAAGACGATCGCGAATCCTCCGCGGCCGCCCTCCTCCGGCACGGCGGCGTGCCGGACGATGTGCGCTGCGAGCTGGTTGGCCGGCAGGCCGGCGCCGGAGAAGATCGGCAGCTTCTGGCCGCGGACCAGCGTGTTCAGCCCGTCGATCGCGGAGATGCCGGTCTGGATGAATTGGGCTGGTGTGTCCCGGGCCACCGGATTGAGCGGGCTGCCGTGAATCGGCGCCCGCCGCTCCGGAATCACGGGAGGGAGCTGATCGATCGGCAGCCCGGCGCCATTGAACCGCCGCCCCAGCAGATCACGTGACAGATCGATGCGCGCCACGCTCTGGAGAAAGCGGATCCGCGTGGTCGCGGGGCTGAGGCCGGCCGTCTGCTCCAGCACCTGGATGACCGCATACCGTTCAGACAGCTCGATCACCTGGCCCCGCCGCTCTTCGCCATTATCCAACAGAATGGCCACCATCTCCCCTGCGCAAACGCGTTGGACTCCCTCCACGAAGAGCAACGGCCCCGCGATCGATTGAATCG
>CAZJRH010000428.1:0-3249 GCA_964548215.1 uncultured Nitrospirota bacterium | reverse complement strand
CGCCCGTCGTCACGCGCCAGAAGACATACGATTCCTGCAACTGCGCGATCGTGCCTGGATCGATAAAGTTGGCCGGGGGCAGGTTGAAGCCGTGGGCGAAATGGCCTTCGCCGTCCAGGCGGTCGCCGTGACAGTAGACGCAATTCTGAAAATAGACCTTGGCGCCCAGACGGATATGATCCTGATATTGAGCGGCGCGCTGCCGCAACGGGTTGTTCAAGCCGGTCACCTCGAACGGCGGCGCCGGATGGACCACCCGCTGCTCGGCGGGCGGATCGAGGCTGGGCGCGACACGGGTGTACACGCCGTAGCCCGCCAGCACGGGAATCAGCACCAGCACCACGACGCGCGCGCCCTGCCAGAGGATGCCCCGGTCGGCGCGGCCCCGGAAAAACTCGCCGATCGGCGCCGAGAATTCGCGCCACGTATCTTCATAAATCGAGACATAGACCATCGCCCCGCTGATGACCAGGGCCATATACATGAAAATCAGACTCGACGGCAGGGGCGGATGGATGGCAAAGCGAAAGAACAGATAGGCCCCGACGATGAGGCCGCCCACGCTCGCCAGAATCGGGATGCGCCGCATCAGATCCCCTTTCCCCCCCCCGGTTGCTTGGTCCGGAGCGTGTCCAAATAGGCCATGAGATCATCCAAGTCTTTGACGGTCAATTTCCGGTCAAATTCAACGTGCGGGGGGCGTAGCGGGCCGTCGGCCCCGTCATTGCCTGTGAGGGGGCCGCCGGCCGGCCGAACCACCGCCGAGCGCAGGGTGGCCGGGTCGGCATATTTGGCCAGCGTCTTCTCCAGTTGCTGATGGCAGCCGCCGCATTTGAGCTTCTCGAAGACGGCGCGGCCCAAGCCCGAATCGCCCTTGACCACGGGCGGCGGCAGGAAGGCGGCCAGCTCTCTCGGCTCCACCGTCACCTCGCCCCCAAGCTGCTGCACGAAGGCGATCACCGCCAGCAGTTCCGCGTCGGTCAGATCGACCGGCGGCTTGTTGATCCGGGGCATCTGGGCCGGAAAGGGCTTGGGCGGGCTGTTGGTGTAGTCGTGATAGATATAGGACGCCGGCTCGGTCAGCGACTCGTAAATGAATTCACGGGTCAATTTGGCGCCGATCCCTTCGAGGTTGGGCGCGCGCGCGCCGTGACTTTCACCGATCGAATGACAGAGGGCGCATTGCCCCTTGCCGAAATAGAGCTTCTTGCCCACCTGGATCAGGTCCGCCTTCGTCTTGATCAGGGAGGGGTCGAGATTTTCCTTCACGGGCGGCAGCGAGGCCTGCTGCGGAATGCTGGAGGCCATCCAATAGAAGGCCCCCAGGATCAGCAGGACAAAGACCGTCACTCTAAGAAAATTTCCCACTCTCTGCCCTTCGCGTCCTTAATGTGGTTGCGCCCCGGCCGGCGCGGTCCGCGCGGCGATCTTGCCGCCCGGCGACACCGACAACGAGGTCACCCAGAAAATAAAGCTGACGAACAGACAGAAGATCAACGTAATGATGCAAATCATCAACGCCGCGGTGCCCAGCGCCGGCGAAAAGGCGTGGGGGGACGTATCTTCGAGTACGCCGTAAATGTGCCAGTGGACACGGGAGGCCGACCTTGCGTAGCCCATCAGCCCCATCAGCAGGATCACCATGATCGCATTGAGCACCAGGGCATACGACGCCTTGCCGGGCACGCGCCCCCAGTGCAGCGTGGTTTCACGCGCACCGCGCATCGAGACCGCCACCAGGATCGTGACAACGATCAACGTACCGATCACCGTGCCGACCTGCGACACGGAGAGCACATAAATGCGGACGATGGCGGGCACAAAGTAGCCGTAGACACCGGCCCAAATCACATAGAGGGAGGCCAAACCGATTAGAATGAAGGGCACTGCCCGCGCCGCCTTCGCCCAGGAGACCGTCTCAATTTTGTTCGCCCGCCAGTACATCAGAAAACTGGCGAACGTGACCAGAATCATCAGGTTCGAGACGGTCATCTTGGCCGACATGACGCCCAGCACGCTCAGCAGCGGGTGATGGGTGCCGCCGATCGCCCGCGCCTCCTGCAGGCTGGCCACCATGCTGTGCGGCGTCATCCAGACGCCGAAGCAGACCACCAGCACCGCGATAAAACCGAGAATATATTTTTTGTAGCGCTGGGAATCCTCGGTCCGGTAGGCCAGCCCGAGCCAGAAATAATAATTGCTGCCCAGAAAGAGCACGCCGATCAGCACCGCCTGCAAAATGAACAGCCAGGACAGAAAACCGCCCATCAACGTAATGCCCATCTGCTGGTTATACCGGTAGATCTCCATCGTCAGCCAGTAGCCTGCGAATGGCAACGGCAGCAGGCCGAAAATGCCGATAAAATTCCCGATATAGCCCATCCAGTCGTAGTGCGCGCGCTCCTCGGAGGTTTTCGCGCCAAGATACCGCACCCCCGCGTAGGCGCCGCAGATGAAGCCACCCAGCACCACGTTGGCAATCAACCGGTGGATATTGACCGGCCACCAGGTCGGATTCTGCGCGGCGGCCCAGGTCTGCTCCCACGCGCCCAGCCCCGCCGGCAGCACGATGGGGCTGTTCTGATAGGTGGCCCAGGCGTTGGCGACGATCATGATCAGGAATCCGAAGACGTTGAGCAGAAAGCCGATGAACAGATGCAGCCCCTTGCGGTGGCTCATGGCGTCCCACCCGTACCAGTAGAGATAGAGCACGCCGGTTTCGAACAGGAACAGCACGGCGTAGATGAAATAGGAGGCGAAGAAGACATCGGACAACTTGTTCATGAATTGGGGATAGAGACCGATCAACAAGAAGAGCAGAATCGCGCCGAACAACGCCGTCGTCGAATAGGCCGCGGTCAGGAGTTTGGTGAACTCCTTGGCGAGCTTGTCATAGCGGGGGTCCTTGGTCCGCACGCCGATGATTTCGCAGACCCAGGCGAAGATCGGCACACCCAGCACAAAACCGCCGAACAGCAGGTGCACCTGCGCGGCGATCCAGACCAGATTGCGGCTGCCCCCCAACGCGGGCACGTCGCGATAGGCCGTGCCGGCAGCCGCCCCTTCCTGCGCCCAGGAGGGATCGGCCAGCCACAACCCGACCAGCGCGGCCGACAGCAACGTCCACGCGCCGATCAGCCACCGACGGCCGCTGGTGAGCCTCAGCACATACCGCATCATTTCTTCTTCTCCGGCGCCGGCTTCTCTTCTTTTTCTTCGGACGGCTCGAGCTGCTCGATGGCGGCCGAC
>CAZJRH010000427.1:0-2971 GCA_964548215.1 uncultured Nitrospirota bacterium | reverse complement strand
TTGTCCGTGCCGCCGAACGGATCGGCCGTGGTGGTGGCGTCCTGCGTGTAGATCAGCCTGAAGTCGACCGTGTCGTTGGTCAGATTGGTGACCGTGAACGTCAGCGCCCGGTCGGTCGACCCTGGCGGCACGTCCGTATACGCTCCACCGACTTCCGCCACCGTCAGGTTAATCCGGCGGTCGACCTCGAAGGTCACCGTGTTGCTGGTCACATCCGGCTGATTGACTCCGCCCACGGTGTAATCCACCGTTGCGGAGTTGCTGACATCCGTGCCGGCTAAGGTGCCCGCCGCGTACGCCTGCTGGGCACCCATCAGCATCCATACCGATGCGACAAGATATTTCATGTTTTTGAGCTTCATCGTCTTCCCTTCTTAGGGCTGTTTAATGAAAAATGACGCGTCATGCGCACAACACTTCTCTGCCGCAGCTATTTCAGCTTCGCCCGGAAGGACACTTTCCCCTCCCCGCCCGGCTTCACCACGGACGTGAGCGACCAATGCACGTGGGTGACGTCAGAAACCTTTGCCGGCCGTGGCTTTCCATCGGCGCCGGTCACGGTGAGACGCGACAGGGCGCCATAGCGCTTCCCGCCGTCGACCGAGACCTCCGAGGCGCTCTCCCCCTTGGTAGAGGAAGCGGTAACATACTCCAGCTCCTTCGGCACGGGATTCGTAATGACCACATGCTCCGCAGGCTCGTTGCCCGAGTTTTTGTATGTAATCACATAGAGCACCTCGGTCCCTGGCGTGACCGTGGTCGCCGGCACCATGCGCCGCTCAACCGTGCCGTCAGGCCGGGTCATGGTTACTTCCTGAAAAACCGAATTTGTCAATTCGAGCGTATCGGCCGCCCGCGCGCCGACGACCCAGACCAGCGAAAGCACGAACACGCACACTGCCATCGCGATTTTCAACCTGTCCCCCTCTCTTGGCGCATCCGCGCCTGACGAACCGACGCAATCCACTCAAACCCTCGCTGCCAGCGGAAGATTACCACTTTCTTGAAGGATAGCAGGAAGTTAGAAATCGTCAAACCGGTCGCGTCACTATGCTAATGACGCAACAGGGGCTGGCAGGGGGGAAATCGAGGGGGGGCCGTGGAATGAGCGCGGCGGGCTGATTTTAGGCGCGAGGACTGCGCTTACGGTGGGTGCTCACAAATAAATAGGGACACGTCCCTATGTATGATCTTTAAGGACTTTGTAACTGCCATCGCCGTACAAACGGGCCGACAACTCGAATCTCGTGGACGGGGCCGCCCGAAGAAAAATAGGACAGATTTATTTTCCTCGCACAGGCCGGCCATGGGTAACTGAAAAGAAATCTGTCCTATTTTTCTGGCCGGGACGCAGTTCGACAGCGCGGCAGTGGTTCGATATCTGGCGGAGCGTATCGGGCTTAAATAATTTCTTTGAGCTTCTCGGCGGGGCGGGCGAGGATGGCCCAGCGCCCCTTCTCCACGATGGGCCGTTGGATCAAGTCCGGGTGTTTCACCATCAAGTCGATCGCTTCGTCGTCGGAAACGTTTCGTTGAGCCAGCTTCAATGTCTTGTAGATCTCTTCCTTCGTGCGGAAAAGCTCGGACGCCTTGATCCTCATCTTCTTGATCAGCTCGGCCAGTTTCGCCTTTGGAATCGGATCGACGTAGTAGTTGACCGACTCCATCTCGACGCCGCTTTCTTTAAGGGCGGCATAGACCTGCCGGCAGGTCATGCAGGTGGGTTTTTGGTAGATGGTGATTTTCATAGGGACGAACGGGAAGGCTACTCAGCCATCTGAAGCGCCTTCATCGCGGCGAGCTTGGAAGCAACCAACTTCGCCCCTTTGACGCCCGACAGCAGCATCGCGCCGAAGGCGGGGCCCATACGCGGCGTGCCGTAAACGGCGGCGACGGCCAGACCGATCACGAAGAGATTTGGAAACACTTCGCCGGTGCGCGCCATCACCTGCTCTTCCGATTCCTCCACCCACATGGCGCCATTGCCGGGCACGGGGTCGCAGAGCTTGCGCTTGGCCAGGTATTGCAGCGCCACGGCATCATGGCCGGTGGCATCAACGACGATCTTCGATTCGAGCGCGATCGGATCGACATGGACGGTGTCATGGCCCATCGCTTCGACCGGCCACCAGTTGATGACCACGCCCTCGACCTTCGGCTCCTTGCCCCGCACCACCAGGTCGACGACCTTGGTCAGATTCAGCACATGGGCACCAGCATCAAACGCCGCGCCGATCAGCTTGGCGCAGGCATGCGGCGCTTCGACAATGAACAAGTCCTTGGCCTTCTGCTCGCACTCGACGCCGAGCTTGAGCAACAACTCCTGCGCAGGCGCGGCAATCGCCGCCTTGGTCATCAAATAGCCGCCAGACCAGAAGCCGCCGCCCAGATGGGCCATCTGCTCGATCATCACCACGTTGTAGCCCAGCCGGGCCAGCTCGGCCGCGCAGACCAATCCGGACGGCCCGGCGCCGATGATGATGACGTCGCTTTCGATCATCCGGTCGAATTGCTGATAAAAACTTCGCGCGATCTGGCGGGTAATGGCCGCTTCACTAATGCCGGCTATTTCTCTTGTCTTTTTAGGTTGTTCTGGCATGACTGTTCTAGCGTTACTGATAGAGTTTCAGGCCGGTTTTCTTAAACTCCTCGGCCTTTTCCTTCATCCCGATCGTGAGCGCCTGCTCCGCCTCCACCCGCTTCTCTTCGGCGTAGGCGCGCACATCCTCGGTGATCTTCATCGAACAGAAATGGGGCCCGCACATGGAGCAGAAGTGGGCAATCTTGGCCCCTTCGGCCGGCAGCGTGGCGTCATGGAAACTCCTGGCCCGTTCCGGATCGAGCGACAGGTTGAACTGATCCTCCCATCGGAATTCGAACCGCGCTTTCGAGAGGGCGTTATCCCAGGCTTGCGCGCCCGGATGGCCCTTGGCCAGATCAGCGGCTTGGGCGGCGATCTTGTAGGCGATCA
>CAZJRH010000426.1:0-4256 GCA_964548215.1 uncultured Nitrospirota bacterium | reverse complement strand
CGCAATGGCGGCACCCAAGCCTTGGGTCGCACCTGCGACGAGACAGATTTTTCCATCCATGCGATTCATTGTACCACCGCATATCCTGCCGCCTTCATGACGCGCATCAGTTCCTTGTGGCCCTTGATCGCCATTTCCAATGGCGGCGATATTTTTGGATCTTGCTCCGCTTCCACTACAAACCAGCCTTCATAGTCATATCGTGCGCAAGCCTTCACAATAGCCTCGAAATCAAGAGAACCATCGCCCGGCACTGTGAAGGCACCTTTCACAACGGCATCAAGGAAAGACTCCCTGCTCCGGTCCAACCCATCGACAACATCACGACGGATGTCTTTTGTATGAACGTGAGTGATCCGGGCATGATGATTGTCAATGACGCGCAGCACATTGCCACCTGCAAAGGCCATGTGGCCAGCGTCGAAGAGAAGAGGGACCGATGAGTGCTTCATGAGCAGGTCCAGTTCCTCTTCGGTTTCAATCGCCGCTGCCATGTGATGGTGATAGCTGATTGGCATGTCTTGCGCCGCACACCAAGCGGCGAAGTCACTCATCTTGCGGCCATATATGGCTATTTCAGATTCCGTCAGTCGCGGCTTCGTTGCAAGAGGCGCTGACTTTGTGCCTTGTATAGACCGTGCGGTTTCTCCGTAGACGATGCAAGGTGCTCCCGCCGACTTGAAGAAGGACAGTTGCTTGGCAATGCGTTCTTTCTCGATTTCAATTGAGCCATCGAGCAGCAACCCGGAGAACCAGCCGCCACAAACCGAGATTCCATATTTCTTGAGGATCGGGCCCAGTTCGGCCATGTCCATGGGGAAGCGGCGACCCGTCTCCATACCAGTGAAACCTGCGACAGATGCCTGCCGCAAGCATTCCTCAAGGCTCACGTCGTCTGACAGTTCAGCCAGATCATCATTCCACCAGGCGATGGGGGCTATTCCGAGTTTTGCTTTCATGCGTGAGTTCCTTCTGATCTCTTATGCATTTATTATTGACAATAGATGACATTTGCAACGATAATTGCTGATGTCGCGAGGAGATTTCTGCGCCCTTCAAATTTGCAATGAATCGAACTTGTGCGCCGCAGCTCCCTCTTCCCGCATTTATCAACCTGGCAGTTGGCGCGGGCGTGAAGGCCATAGAAATCCGCAACGCCAACTGCGGGCTAGCTTTGGAAGAGTGGCCGCTGGACTTGCATAGTCCTGCAGTTATGCCGCGTTGTTCATTCCGATCGCCTCAGCATTCACGACAAGCTTTTGATTCAGCTTGCCATCAAGCCTGTCCAAAATATTCTGTGCAGCGGCAATGGCCATCCGCATGGCGCATTCTTCCGTGAGGCCTGCGTTGTGCGGGCTTATGGTGATGAATGGGTTGCTGAGCAAGGGGTGGCCCTGGGCTGGCGGCTCTTCCACAAGCACATCAAGCGCTGCCGCCCGCAAGCGGCGTTGACGCAAAGCAGCATCCAGTGCGTGCTCATCGATAATTCCGCCGCGTGCGGCATTGACGATGATGGCGGATGACTTCATGCATGCAAGTTCGGCAGCACCTATCATGGGGCCTTGCCCGCCGGGCATGTGAACAGAGACATAGTCGGCCATGGCAAGGGTACTCGTCATGTCCGGCGCGTGGGCAACGCCGAGTGCTGCCGCTTGTTCGTCTGTGACAAATGGATCGAATGCAGTGACCACCATGCCGAAGGCCTTTGCCAGTTCGGCAACACGGCGTCCAATTCGACCGAAACCGAGGACAAGCAAGGACTTGCCATCGAGTTCGGTTGAATCAAAGCGATTGCGTTCATTCCAATGGCCGGTCGTTGAGGCGGCATGATGGGCCACGGTGCGCCGTGCCGCGGCCAGCATCAACATCAAGGTATGTTCGGCAACAGCGCGTGAGTTGACGTCTCCAACAATTGCCAGTGGAATTGAGCGTGCATTCAGTGCGGCCACATCAACGGCGTCATAGCCAACGCCATGGCGCGACACGATTTTGAGTTTGGGTGCCAGCGCAATTTCCGCCGCCGTCATGGGCTGGGTACGGATCAGGATTGCGTCCGCATTGGCAAGAAAGGGACGATAGGCTTCAGTCGTTACTGCTTCGACGAAATCGACAGCAATATCCGGCCTCTGCCGCAATAATGCTATGCCAGCATCATGCACTTTGCCCGCGACCAACACACGAGAGGGTTCAGTAGCCATTGGTTGCCTTTTCCATTCCCTTTGCAGGCGCCTCACCGATGAGTTTGCGGGCTTCAGCCAAGCTTTGCTGGGCGCCACCTGCGAGCAGGCGCACGTCGTTCGAAATTGTTACGAGGTCGAAGCCCCAGCCAACGGCTTTTGCGGCATAGGCTGCCGTGCCATTGTGAAGCCCGGCTCGAATGCCTGCTGCCTTCGCCTTCTTCAACACCAACTGGATGGCCTCCACCAGTTCCGGTTCTTGACGATCAAAACCTGTTGGATATTTGCGGCCTGTAAGACCGAGTGCGAGATCGGCAGGGCCAATGTAGACTCCATCGAGGCCGGGCGTTGAAACGATGTCGTCCAGGTTCTTCATGGCTTCCGCTGTTTCGATCATCGCGAAGGCCAGCACTTCAGTGTCAGCGTGCTGGCCATAGTCGGCGCCCGCGGCAAACAGCGCACGGGTGGGGCCAAAGCTGCGCACGCCATGGGGCGGGTAGCGCATGTAGGAGACAAAGCGTTCGGCTTCGGCGCGTGTGTTGATCATGGGGCAGATGATGCCATAGGCGCCGGCATCAAGTGCTTTCATGATGTCGCCGGGATCGAGCCACGGAACCCGCACCATAGGCACAACGCCACTTGCCCGCATCGCCTGAAGCATGCCCGTAGCGGCCTCGTAGGCGACGAAGCCATGCTGGCAATCAATTGTCAGCGCATCATAGCCCTGTGCCGCCATGACCTCAGCCACGAAAGGTGACGAGGTGGACAGCCAGCCATTGATGGCGGGTTTGCCTTCCGCCCACAGCTGTTTGAGTTTGTTCTTTATCATCTTCACACCGTCACTTGTGCCAATTTGACATTGAGGTAGTCGTGAATGCCCTCATTGCCACCTTCGCGGCCCATGCCAGAGGCCTTGATGCCACCAAATGGTGCCTCTGCGGCAGCCAATGCAAAACTGTTGATCCCAACCATGCCAGCTTCAAGCCGCGCTACCGTTTCGCGCATGCGTTTGGCACTTTGCGTAAAGGCGTAAGCTGAAAGTCCAAGTTCGGTTGAATTGGCGCGGGCGTACACCTCTTCATCCGTGCGGAATGGGGTAATGGCCGCGATGGGGCCGAAGTTTTCCTCGGCGAGAGCCAGCGCATCATCGGGAAGATCAGCAATCACTGTAGGTGCGTAGAAGAAGCCCTTGTTCTTGTCAGAGGGCCGTTCGCCGCCCGTGACGATGCGACCACCGCGCTTGCGGGCGTCTGTCACGATGGCATCAATTGCAGTGACGCGCCTGGCGTTGATCAAAGGCCCCATCTGGCTTGTTTCATCAAGACCGTGACCAAGTTTCAGGGCTTTTGCACGCGCTGCAAATCCGTCCACAAACTTTGGATAAAGCCGCTCGTGTACATAGAACCTGTCGCCGGTCACGCAAACCTGGCCGGCATTGGCGAATTTGACAGCCACACAGATGTCGAGAGTCGCCTCAAGGCTTGCATCATCAAACACAATTACCGGCGCATTGCCACCCAGTTCCATGGTGGCGCGCTTGAAGGTTTGGGCTGCGTCGCGCAGCATTTGCTGGCCCACAGATGAAGAACCCGTGAGTGAGACCTTGCGCACAACTTGCGATTTCATCGACACATCATAGGTCGTTGACGTGGGGCCAACGACAAGGCTCACAACACCCGGCGGCACGCCTGCCTGCACGAGGCAGTCCATCAGCACTGCGGCAGTTCCAGGAGTTTCACGCGAAGGCCGCACAATGATGCTGCAACCCGCGGCGAGCGCAGGGGCCACCTTTCTGGCAATCAGCACAGCGGGAAAGTTCCAAGCTGTGAAAGCCGCAACAACGCCTACAGGCTCATGATGGACCTCGAGGCGTCCACCGGGTGCCCGGCTTTCAATGATGCGGCCATGGATGCGGCGGGCTTCCTCAGCGTACCAGCGGAACTGATCGATACAGAGCTGCCACTCCCGGCGGGACTGGGCCAATGGTTTGCCCGCTTCCAGTGTGATCTGGCGGGCGGCTTCCTCCGTGCGGGCCAGCATCACGTCGGCGCATTTGTGAAGAATCTCGGCGCGGGACCA
>CAZJRH010000425.1:0-2181 GCA_964548215.1 uncultured Nitrospirota bacterium | reverse complement strand
TGGTTTACATCCCGTTCAGCCGTGACCAAGAGCAGCGTGGACGGATCGCAGAACTGGAGAAGGCGCTGGCTGGGGCAATTAAATTCGTTCGAGAGCGGAAGCAGGAGTGGGACGGTGACGGTGACCGTGGATTCCCGGCCTACGAAACTGCTGAACAAATCTTGGCCGACGCGAATGACCAGTAATGGCACCTACGCGCGACTCTGTTGGTACGTTCACCCCCTCACCGGCAAACCCACTTCAAAGGTGATCGTTATTTCCAGTGAGGATTTTGTGACCGGACGAGTCGTTACCGTCGGTGAATTGCTGGTCCTTGGCCCACAAGGGACGATGGTCGGCGTCGGACAGATGTATCGCAATCGCAAGACGCTGGCGAAGGTCATGCGGTTGGAGGGATTCGATCCAGAAATATGAGTTCCATCCTCCACTTCCAACCCACGAACGACCGCCAGCTCTGGCGCTACGAATTTGACAAACAGTGGACCATCCCGATCTACGCCACGCCCGGTCTCGTCGAGGACAAGCCGCATTGGCTCATCATCCCTGCGCTGACCCTCTCGGTTCCAGGGTGGCAGAAACTCAACGGCGTTCTGGAGAGCCTCACCATCCATCAAGGCCAGGAATTCTGGGTGGTAAAAGCGGAAGACTTCAAGGCCGAGAAGTGCGAAGGCGTCACCCCGGAGTATTACCTGCGATACGTCGAGCACGGTGGCGGCGCGACACCAACCGGACTCAGTAATCGCCAGCTCTACGGAGCCCCGATTGGGCCTCAGCCCGGAAACGATTTCATCGAGGAGGTTTGGAAACGGACGAGCGTCTGCGAGTTGAATCTGCTGCGCCTGGTCTTCCACGCCATCCGCCAGGAGCTTCCGCGCTACCTGATCGCAAGCGGTGCGCCGGTCTCGTTCGGTTGGATGGAGCTTCGGGCACTGCCGTATCGCGCGAACTGGAAGCAGATTCTGCTTGCGAAGTTTCCAAAGATTCTGGTGGTGCTTCGAGGAAAATCGACAGAGGAACGGAACGTCGAACTTGAGCGCACCGGCTTCCGGGTGGCGCAGTCATCAACCTCGCTGATGGCCTTGGCTACAACGACAAATACTCATACCGTAGGTTGGACGGTCGAGTGCGATCTCCAAAAAATCTGGCATGACTACATCGAAGAACACGAACGGGACGTCCTCGCGGCCATCGGAAACGACGCTTATTTCAAGCGTGCAACCAACCTGTTCATCAAGGCCAAGAAGCAGGCGCTTTCGGTCTTTTATCGCTGGTTGGAGCAAACGGCTCGTCCGTGCGCGTCAATTATCCACGGTCGCCTGGATGGTCGGAACAAACTGGTTCCGGCTCTTCGGCCCGGTCGAGTTGTTCCTGAGATCGAAAGAGACATTGCGATTTCTGTTACCTCTGATACTTCGGCCGAGGCGCTACATGACCTTGACGGCACGCCGGTTGTGGCGGAGGAGGCTGAAGACATGCCGGAAGTGCCCATTATTTTGCTCCGTTCACCGAACGTGTGGCAAAATAGGGGAGACGTTTTTACTTGATGGGAAGGTTGAGCAGCTTGGCTGCTGGTGTCTCCTGAGTTTAGGGGCTAAACATCCGCTCAAGGATTGCTGGCTTCGATCAGAGGGCTCTTCCGAAGGCTGGAGCGACGATATTCGACCAGGAGGAAAGTGGGCTGAACTTCCGACCGACCGTTGACAATCAATCGTAGTAACTGGCCTTCATCGCCCGGCTCCTGCCCTTGGCGGCCATCGCCCGCATCTTGGGCGCCACGTACTTTTTGCGGCCTATCGCGGCGGTTGCTCCAGCCGGGTTCCTGAGCCCTTTACGGGCCATTTTCCCCTTCATCGCGGCGAACCGTCCGCCGCCACCGACTGCCATTGATCTCATGCGATTAGACTCCTCGTTTGCCGTCGCGAAGCAAGACCGCGAGTCCGTCTTCTGGTTTGGGTGAAGGACCGGATGCGGCGCGTTGTGCTCCGGCCGAATGCGTTGCGACGGCCGCGCAGACTCCGGGTGCTGGACCGTGAACGCGATCCCGACGGAAGGCGGGACGACCGCGTCAGCGCCAGTCGACGCCCCGTGATGCTGCTCAGCGTGCCAAACGCCTGCTCCGCGCCGCGATATGCCTGCTGCTGGCCTCCGGTCATGCGGGACACCAGTTGCTCAGCCTCGGCC
>CAZJRH010000424.1:0-4939 GCA_964548215.1 uncultured Nitrospirota bacterium | reverse complement strand
GGACCGTTCGGCCGCGCTGCCGGGCGCGCGAAGGGACGCCTGATGGGGCGGCGGAAAATGGGCGGGTTGCGCATCGCCGTTCAATACGTCGCGGTCCTGGTGCTCTATTGGTTATTTAATCTGCTGCCGTATGGGATGGCGGTGCGCCTGGGCGCATGGATCGGCGCCGCGATCTATGGTGTGGGTCACCGTCATCGCCGATCGGTGCAGGCGCAGCTGCGAATGGTGTTTCCGGATTGGCCCGCCTCGAAGATTCACCGGACGGCGCGCGGGTGCTATGCCAATCTTGGCCAGTCGACGGCGGAGTTCGCCCGGCTGGGCCGTGATGATCGAGAGACCATCCTCAGCCGGGTGACGGTGGAGGGACTCGATCATTTGGAACGGGCGCGACACGGCGGGCGCGGTGTGCTTTGTTTGGGCGCGCACCTGGGCAATTGGGAGCTGTTGGGTATCGTGATCACGTTGCTCGGCCATCGCTTGTTTCCCATCGTTCGGCCTCTGGATAATCCCTGGTTGGACGGCCTGGTCAGCCGGATTCGGAGCCGGCATGGCAGCGAGATCGTCAGCAAAAGGGCCGAATCCGCGCCCCGCGACATGATTCAGGCGCTGCGTCGGGGCGAATGCGTCGGGATTCTGTTGGACCAGAATGTGAAGCAGGACAGCGGCGTCTTTGTGCCGTTCTTCGGCCGTCCGGCCTGCACGGCCAAGGGCATGGCGCTCATGGCCCGGCGGACGGGCGCGCCGGTGGTGCCCATGTTTATTACGCGGGAGTCGTCGAATCGGCATCGTATCGTGATCCAAGCGCCGATCGAGTGGGAGCGCGCGCCCACGATTGAACAGGAGCTGACGGTGAACACGGCCCGGTACACGGCGGCCATCGAGCGGGCCGTCCGGACGCATCCGGAACAGTGGGTCTGGATGCACCCGCGCTGGCGCACACAGCCGGCCGCGTCCGGGAACGGGACGCCGCGGCCGGCGCTGCAGGCCAGTTCGGCGCGGGATGGATCGGACTGATGGGGCGTCGGCGGCGACAGCAACGGGGCCTCGGACGGCTGCTGTACGCGGCAACGCAAACGGCGCTCTCCGCGGCGGTCGTGATCTGCTACGGGTTGCTGACGCTACTCCCGCACCGGGTGGCGTTGCGAACGGGCCAGGCGGCGGGCCTCCTTTTATATGTGTTCGACGGCCGTCATCGGCGGCTGGTGCAGGAACAGTTGCAGCGGGCCTTTCCCCAATGGTCCCCGGCCGAGATCCGGCGCTCAGCCCGTTGGTGTTATACCAACCTGGGCGCCTCGGCGGCGGAGTTTCTCCGGCTGGGCTGCTCGGATCGTCGCGCCGTGCTCGACCGGGTCGCCGTGGAGGGGCTCGAGCATTTGGAACGGGCGCACGGGCGGGGACGCGGCGTCATTTTACTGTCGGCCCATTTCGGGAACTGGGAACTGCTGGGCATCGTCTGCTCGACGCTGGGATACCGGTTCCTTCCGGTGGCGCGCCCGCTGGACAATCCCTGGTTGAACCGGTTGATCAACCGCATCAGGGGGCGATTCGGCGGCGAAGTGGTCAGCAAAAAGGCCGAGTCGGCGCCCCGGGACATGATTCAGGCGCTGCGCCGGGGCAATCTGGTCGGCATTCTGCTGGATCAGAATGTGGCCGCCTATGACGGCGTCTTCGTCAATTTTTTTGACCGTCCCGCCTGCACGTCGAAAGGGCTGGCGCTCTTGGCCCGGCGCACGGGCGCGGCGGTGGTGCCCGTGTTCATCGTGCGCGAGACGCTCGACCGGCATCGCGTCCTCATACAGCCGCCGGTTGAACTGGAGGCCACCGGCGACCTGCACGCGGACGTGGCCGTCAACACGGCCCGCTGCACCGCCGCCATCGAACGGATGGTGCGCTTGCACCCGGAGCAATGGCTCTGGCTTCACCGTCGATGGAAAACACAGCCGCCCGTGGCGGCTGGCAGCGCAGAGCGGTCGCCGGCGCTGCAACCGACGCAGCCGCTGGCATGAGCCCGCCCGCGCAGATTCGCCGCATCCTCGTCCGCGCGCCGAACTGGGTCGGCGACGCGGTGCATGCGCTGCCCGCCATGGCGGCGCTGCGCGCCCATTTTCCGTCGGCCGAGATCACGGTGCTCGCCCGCGGGGCGGTGGGCGCATTGTTTCAGCATCACCCGTCGGTCAATCGCGTGGTGAGTTATGGGGCCTCCGGCCGCCACGCCTGGGGATCGCTGCTGGAAGCCGCCGGCCGGTTGCGGGAGGAAACGTATGATCTGGGCATTCTACTGACCAATGCGTTCGAAGGCGCGTGGCTGATGTTTCTGGCCGGCATTCCGCGCCGATACGGTTATGCGCGCGACGGCCGAGGCTGGTTGCTGACCGATCGCCAAGCCTGCCCGCCGGAGACGCGCCGTTTACATCAAGCGGACTATTATCTGACGCTGCTGCGCGGTCTGGGTGTGACGGCCTCGCGCGGGCAACCGCGCTTGGAGCCGACAGCGGACGAGCGGCGGCAGGCGGCCGAACGGCTTCGCGCGGCCGGATGGAACGGTGCGCAGCCGCTGATCGCGCTCTGTCCGGGCGCCGGTTATGGCGAAGCCAAGCGGTGGCCCATCGACCGCTACGCGGAGCTGGCCGCGCGCCTGGTCCGCGACGGCGCCGCAGTGCTTGCGTTGGGCGCGGGAGCCGAGCAAGCGTTGGGACGGCAACTGGCCGCGCGAGCGGGCGCCGGCTTCATCGATCTGATCGGCCGGACCGATCTGCGCGAGGCGATGGCCGTGCTGTCGCTGTGCCGGCTGGCCGTGAGCAACGACTCCGGCCTGCTGCACGTGGCGGCGGCCGTCGGCACGCCGACCATCGGGATTTTCGGTCCGACCAATCCGGACCGCACCGGCCCCACCGGCGATCGCACGACGATCGTGCGGCGGCCGGTCTACTGCTCGCCCTGCGAGCTGCGCTATTGTCCCATCGATCATCGCTGCATGGAATGGGTGAGCGTGGAGACGGTCCGCGAGGCCGCCGTGGCCGCGCTTGCGGCCGCGCCGTCACCCGTCATCTTCCTGGATCGCGACGGCACGCTGAACCGGGACGTGGGGTACTTGAACGACCCCGATCAACTGGAACTGCTGCCCGGCGCCGGATCAGCGGTCCGGTTGTTGAACGAGGCGGGGTTCCGTATTGTGATCGTCACCAACCAGTCGGGGCTGGCCCGCGGTTTCATCACCGAGCCGCAACTGCACGAGATCCACCGGAGGTTGACGGCCCAGTTGCAGGCGGCCGGCGCGTCCGTCGACGCGATCGTTTATTGCCCGCACCATCCGGAGGCGCGGTGCGACTGCCGGAAGCCGGGCCGCGGATTGGTGGAGCAGGCACAGCGGCAATTTCCCATCGATTGCCGCCGCTCCTACGTGGTCGGTGATAAGCTGGTGGACATGCAATTGGCGCGGTCGATCGGGGCGAAGGGTGTCCTGGTGCGCACCGGGCACGGCGCCGAGACGCTGCGGGCGTGGCCGGCCGGCGAGGGTGATCCAGATTACGTGGCGGACGATCTATCCGGCGCCGCGCAGTGGATCGTGCGGCAGCGCGCCGGCGCGTCCGCCGAACCGGCCCCGACCCCGTCCGGGCAGGAGGCGCAGCCGGCATGATCCACGCGGCGCCCGCGCAACTGCTGCTCGTGAAACCCAGCTCGATGGGCGACGTCATTCACGCGTTGCCCGTGCTCGACCTGCTGCACCGGCAATGGCCACAGACGGCGATCGACTGGCTCGTCAAACCGGAATGGGCGCCCTTGCTGATGGGCCATCCGATGCTGCGCGAGGTGGTGTCGTTGCCCCGCGCGTGGCGCGCGTGGAGCCCGATGATCGCCGCGCTGCGCCGGAAGCGCTACGAGATGATGATCGATCTGCAGGGCCTGCTGCGCAGCGCGTTCATTGGGTGGGCGAGCGGCGCGCCGGTGCGCGTCGGCTTCGCCAACGCCCGGGAGGGCAGCCCCTGGTGGTACACCCACCGGATCGCGCCGCCGCCCGATCCCGTGCACGCGGTGGATCGTTATCTGGCGTTGGCCCGGCAACTCGGAGTACAATCGGGCGGGCCGGCGCGTTTTCCGCTGCCCGCCTGGCCCGCGGCCGAGGCTTGGGCCGCGAATCTCTGGGCCGGCGAGGGGATCGAGCCCGGCGAGCCGGTCTGCGTGATCCACCCGGCGGCCCGGTGGACGACCAAGCGGTGGCCCGCGGAGCGTTTTGCGCGCGCGGCCGATGAACTGGCGGCCAATGGATGGCGGGTGATGACGGTTGCGGGGGCCGGCGAGCGGGAGCAGGCTGAGACGGTCGTCCGCTTGATGCGGCGGCGTGTGCTCAACCTGGCCGGACAGACGACGTTGCCGCAACTGGCGGCACTGCTGCGGCGCTCGGCGGCGCTGGTGACCAATGATTCGGGTCCGATGCATCTGGCGGCCGCCGTCGGCACGCCCGTGGTGGCGCTTTTCGGACCGACCGATCCGCGAAAGGTGGGACCGTACGGCCCGGGTCACGCGACGATCGCCAAGCCGGTCGATTGTTCGTCCTGCAGCCGGCAGCGATGCGTGAAGGAGCTCGCCTGTTTGCGGGCGATTGAGGTGGAAGAGGTTGTAAAAGCGGTGAACGCGGTAGACCGAACAGTACGCAGCGATGCGCTCACCACGTAATCCAATAACCGGAGGCAACAATGGCCATTGATCACGAATTGCTGGCGATTCTGGCTTGTCCCAAGTGCAAAGGGGATATCCAGTTGACGCCGGAACAGGATGGGTTGATTTGCCGGGCCTGCCGGTTGAAATATCTCATCAAGGATGAGATTCCAATCATGTTGATCGACGAGGCGGTCCCGCTGTCCTGAGCCCGATGAAAATCGCCGTTGTCGTTCGAAACCTGACGCGCGCCGGGGGCGGGCTGGAGCAGCATGCCCTGCAC
>CAZJRH010000423.1:0-1627 GCA_964548215.1 uncultured Nitrospirota bacterium | reverse complement strand
GGAACCCGAAACCCGAAACGTTCATCGGGTTTCACCCTGATAGAACTCATCGTCGTCATCGCCATCACCGGCATCGTGGCGGGCATGGTGTCGATATTCGTGCTGCGGCCGGTGCAGGGCTACGTGGACTTGAGCCGGCGCGCCACGCTCGTCGATTCCGCCGAGAGCGCGCTGCGGCGCATGACCCGCGATATCCGCCTCGCGCTGCCCAACAGCGTGCGCGTGACCAATACCGCCACGGGGTTCGCCGTGGAGCTGCTGCCGATCGTGGACGGCGCAAGATACGCCACCGCGGAGATCGCCGTTCCCGCCTGCGAGAACCTGACCGGGTTTTCTCCCGCCGCGGCCGACGCCAGTTTCGACATCCTCGGCACTTTTCCCACGTTCGAGCCGCCTGTCGCCTTGCCTGTCACCTTACCTCTCAGCAACCGCCTGGTGATCAACAACCAGGGCATCGTCGGCGGCGACGTTTACACGGATGGCGCGGTCGTTCCGCCCGCGGGCGCGCTGGTGATCACACGCATTGGGACCTCCATCACCATTGCCCTGAACCCGGTGGGTGGCTGTCCGGCCAACGACAAGCACCACATCACGCTGAGCGTCGCCACTCAGTTCCGCTCGGAGAGCCCGCGCGACCGGTTGTTCATCATCACCACTCCGGTAACCTATCTCTGCGACACCAGCGCCGGTGTCGCCACCCTGGTGCGCTATTCGGGCTACCCCATCCAGGCGGCACAGCTCACCACCGCGGCGGCCTTGACGCTTGCGGGGGCGACCAGTGCAGTGGTGGCCAACCGGCTCAGCGCCCCCTGCAGCGCGACCACCAGCACCACGAACGTGCAGACCCGGGGGCTCGTGACTTTATCGCTCACGCTGGCGGAGGAGAGCGAGCGGATCACGCTGACCCACCAGGTGCAGCTGGACAACAGCCCATGAAAAGAAGCACGGATGCGGGCTTTGCCATCGTCACGGCGATTTTCCTGCTGGTGGTGCTGGGCGCGCTGGGGGCCTTCATGGTCACCTTGAGCGGCACGCACCAGGCGACGCCGTTCCAGTCGATCAACGCGACGCGCGTTTACTTCGGCGCCAAGGCCGGGGTGGACTGGGGAATCCAGCAGGCGATCGCGACGGCCAGTTGCGCGCCCACTATCACCCTGAACCTCACGCAGAACGCGTTGAATGGAGTGACCGTCGTCGTGATCTGCACATTGACCGCCCACACGGGCGGCAACGTCTATCGCATCACCAGCACGGCGTCACGCGGAGCTTATGGCAGCATCGATTATTCCCGGCGGGTGATGCAGGCGACGGTGACGAACGTTCCATGATGGAGGCGAACATGAAGCGGAGCACCAAGTTGTTCCTGTTGTTGGCATTGCTGGCCGGGCTGGTCCATGCGCCGGCGGCGCTGGCACAAGCCTGTACCTCAGCGGCGGCTGGTGCCTGGAACTTGGCCGCGACCTGGAATGCACCCTGCAATGTTGTGGGTGGTCCCGTGGCGGGCAATACCGTCACCATTAACCATAATGTCACAGTCACCGCCGTCGCTACCGTGGGGGCCGTGACCCTCGTCAGTGGGGGAGTGACGCTCGCTATTAATGGGGTCAACTTCACCGTCAACGGCGTC
>CAZJRH010000422.1:0-1941 GCA_964548215.1 uncultured Nitrospirota bacterium | reverse complement strand
AATGATGGATGCCGCAACGCAACGCGATCGACTGAAGGTCTGTTTTGACACGCAACATGCTTTTGCGGCGGGATATGATCTGCGGACGAAGGAAGGCTACGAGCAGACATTCACCGAGTTTGATAAAACGATAGGCCTCTCCAACCTGGCTGCGTTCCATTTAAATGACGCGAAAAAAGGGCTGGGCTGCCGGGTCGATCGCCATGAAGAGATCGGCAAGGGCCAGCTCGGCTTGGAGACGTTTCGATTGTTAATGAATGACCGGCGATTCTGGAGTCTGCCCATGTGTTTAGAAACCCCGAAAAGTGAAGATTGTCATGAGGACGTCGAGGCGCTGAAGCTGCTCCGCAGTCTGGTCGTATCTTCCTCCTAGCATTTCTGGTAAAAGAGTTGATCCATGACCGCCGATTGTATCGTCGTTCACTATCATGAGCTGGCCCTCAAGGGGCGGAACCGCCCTCGCTTCGTCGCGCGGCTGGTCGCCAACCTCCGTCAGGCGACGAAAGGCGGCGGGGTGGCGGATGTGCGCGCCTTGCCGGGCCGGTTGTTGATCGATCTGGAGCCGGGCGCCGACTCGGAGCGGCTCTGTCGACGCGTGGCCGAGATCTTCGGCGTCGCCAATTGCGCGTCGGCCCGCAGGACCGATCGGTCGATCGAGTCATTGAAGGCGGTGGTGACGGAGCTGATCGCCGATCGCACGTTCGAGAGCTTTCGGATCAGTGCGCGCCGGGGCGACAAAGCCTATCCGATGAACTCGGTGCAAGTGAATGAAGAGCTCGGGCGGCTGGTGCAGTCGCTGCGGCCGGTTCGGGTCGATCTGTCCGAGCCCGAATTCACAATTCATGTGGAAGTGCTGGATCGGGACGCCCTGATCTATACCGAGAAGCGGCCGGGTCCGGGCGGCCTGCCCGTCGGCATCAGCGGCCGGGTGCTGGCATTACTCTCCGGCGGCATCGATTCACCCGTGGCCGCCTATCGCATGATGCAGCGGGGCTGCCGGGTCAGCTTCGTCCATTTTCACAGTCATCCGTTCCTGAGCAAGGCCTCGCTCGAAAAAGCAGTCGAGTTGGCTCAACAGTTGGCCCGTTTTCAAAGCGCGGCCAATCTGTACTCGGTCCCCTTCGGTGAATTACAGCGGCAGGTGGTCATCGGCGCGCCCGTGCCGTTGCGCGTGGTTCTTTATCGTCGACTGATGATGCGGATCGCCGGCGAGCTGGCGCAGAAGGAGCGGGCGGGGGCGCTCGTGACGGGCGAGAGCCTCGGCCAGGTCGCCTCCCAAACATTGGAAAACCTGCAGGTGATCGATGAGGCGGCGCCGCTGCTGGTGCTCCGGCCGCTGATCGGGATGGACAAGCAGGAAATCATCGAGCAGGCCAGGCGGATCGGCACCTACGAGATTTCGATCCTTCCCGACCAGGATTGCTGTCAGCTCTTCGTCCCCAAACACCCCGCCACCAAATCGACATTGGAGGAGATCGCCAGGGCCGAGCGGGGGCTGGATATTCCCCTGATGGTCAAAGGGGCCGTCGCCGCGGCCACAATGCAACGCGTGCCGGCGCCTTGACAGCCCCCAAGACATCCACTATAGTTTCGACGCTAATGAGTGGGTGTAACCAGGAGCGACGGCCATGAACCATGACACTGCACGGAAGATGAATGGCGCGGGCTTGGCCCTTGCCGTGATAGTCGCCACCCTATTGATGGGGGCATCGCCGGCCCGGGCTGATGTCGATGTCAATATCAATCTCAACGTCGGTGTGCCGTTGCCCCCGCCGATTGTCGTGGAAGTGCAGCCGGCCATGATTTTTCTGGGGATGCCGGGCATCTATGTGATGGTCGGCGTCCCGTACGATGTCTTTTTTATCAGCGGCCGCTACTATTATTTTCACGGCGGCAACTGGTTCTGGGCGCCGGGCTACGGGGGACCATGGGTCCACGTGG
>CAZJRH010000421.1:0-2090 GCA_964548215.1 uncultured Nitrospirota bacterium | reverse complement strand
GGAGGGCAGGATCGTCGTGCCGACGCTGGGCACACTGGACGTCAAAGGCCGCACGCTCACGGAGGTGCAGGCGCTGGTCGCGCGGGAGGCGGCGCGCTACTACCGCGGGGCTAGCGTGGCGGTCTCGCTGGCCCTGCTGCGGATGTTTGAAGTCTTCGTCCTTGGCGAGGTGAATCAGCCCGGCATCTATCCGGCCACGCCGGTGACGCGGGTGACCGCGCTGCTGGAGCGGGCGGGCGGGGTGGCGCCCAGCGGCACGCTGAGGCGGATCGAGCTGCGCCGGAGCACGGCGGGGGGCAATTTGACCACGGTCGTTGATGCTTCCCGCTTTCTATATGACGGTGTTCTGGAAGAAAATCCCATGGTTCCGGACGGCGCCACCATCTTCGTGCCGCTGAACACGGGCACGGCGATGATCGAAGGCGCCGTGCAGCGGCCGGGCACCTACAAGCTGCGCGCGGGCGACACCGTGGACGCGCTGATCGAGGCGGCCGGCGGCCTGAAACCCGACGCCGACGGCGGCCGGATGGCCGTGCGGCGGGCGGCGCCGGGCGAAGAGGCGGTCGCGCTGAATGTGACAGAGGGCAACATCCAGCAAGCGCCCCTGCAGGACGGCGATCAGGTGGTTGTCCCATCGCAGGACGGCCGGGTGGCGCCGATTCCGGTGATCGAGGACCAGGTCTACGTCGTCGGCAACGTCAAGGAGCCAGGTCCCTTTCCCTACGTGCGCAACCGCAGCGTGCTCGATTACATCGGCCTGGCCGGCGGCGGCGACGATCGGGCCAAGCTGTCGGCCACCGTGGTCCATCGGCGGGATGCTGAGTTGGACGCGAAGCAGGTCGCGGCGGTCCAGCCGGGCGATATGATCGTCGTGCCGGAAAAGCGATTGAAGTGGTGGCAGGACTATGTGGCCATCATCACGGCCATCTCGTCGGTGGTCCTGTCGACCATCGCCGTGGTAATTGCGGCGGACAACAATTAGTCGCGTGGGGAGGGGATGATGGAAAAGGGAGAGATGGATGAGATCAAACACCATTTCGGCGTGGTGGCGGAAGGGCTCAGACATGACATCCGCCAAGCGGTGAAAGGCATTAAAGATTTATACCGCGACATCACAATTCTTCGTCATGAAACGAAACTTGAATTCAATGAGCTGAAAGCCACGATCCAGGCGGAGAGAGCACGATGGAAGAACGCATAAATTACCAGCCGCCACCGCAGGATGACGTTTCGCTGCACGACTATCTGGTCGTGCTGAAACGGAGGCGTTGGATCATCGCCTCGGTTTTCATCGCCGTCGTCACCGCCAGCCTGGCCTACAGTTTCCTTTCCACCCCGATTTATCGCGCCGCCACCACCATTCAGATCCAAGAAAAAAAGGGGCCGACCTTCACATTGTCGCCGATTGCGCCGGCCCCGATGCTCGGCCAGACCGACCCCTTCCGGACGGAAGAGGAGATCATCAAGAGCCGCACCGTCGTTGAAAAGGTCGTCACGCGGCTGGGCCTGGACAAGGAAGCCGCGGAGAAGACGGGTCTGCCCCCCGATCTCCAGCAGGCGGTGCAGGCGCTGCAGATGAAGCTAAAAGTCGAGCGCGTGCGCAATACGAACATTCTGCGCATCTCGCTGGAGGATCCGAATCCGGAGCGGGCCGCGCGCATCATCAACACGCTCACCGACGAATATATCAACCAGAGCCTGATGCTTGTCCGGCGCGAAGCCTCGCTGGCCCGCGAATTCGTCGGCAAGCAACTGGAGGGTATTCGCAAGGAACTGGACAGCCGTGAAACCGCGCTTGAGAAGATGAAAGCGAGTAAGGGCGTGATCACGCTGGCCGACAACGTCAAAAACGACTTGGACAAACTGTCGGATGCCGAGCAGCGGAAGGCCGTGCTGGAAATGCAGCGCCGGGCGCTGGAGGGGCTGCAGGCTTCGATCCATGGCGGGCAGGAGGCAATGCTCGCTCCGGTGCTTTTGGACAATCCAGCCATTGCCGAACTGTCGCGGCGGTTCTCGGATCTGCAGGTGCAGCGCGCGTCGTTGTCAAAGGTCTATGCCGACGGCCACCCTGCGGTCATTTCCATGAACGC
>CAZJRH010000420.1:0-2602 GCA_964548215.1 uncultured Nitrospirota bacterium | reverse complement strand
GCCGCCCTCGGCCGCCGCGCCGCCCGACCCAACGACCGCGCGTGAAGAGTTGACGGCGGCCACGGCCCGGGTGGTGACGCTGGCCGGCAACGGGCAGCGCGGCTACACGGACGGCCACGGCGAATTGGCGCAATTCAATTGGCCCACCAGCGTGGCGATCGGCCCCGATTGGACGCTCTACATCGCCGACTACGCCAATCATCTCATCCGCAAAGTGAGTCCCGACGGCATGGTGACCACATTGGCCGGCACCGGCCAGCCGGGTTTCGTCGACGGGCCCGGCGCCGCCGCCCGCTTCCACGGGCCGGATACGATCGTCATGGCCCGTTCCGGCGATCTCTACGTGGCCGATGCCGACAATCGCCGGATCCGAAAAATCGCCCCCGACGGCACGGTGACCACCGTCGCCGGCAGCGGTCAACCCGGCAGTCGCGATGGGCCGGCGAAGACGGCGCAGTTCGGCTATCCGACCGGCCTGGCCGTCGATGAGCGCGGCACGCTCTACATCGCCGACCGGGGCGCCCATAAAATCAGGAAAATCACGCCGGAGGGGCAGGTCAGCACGCTGGCGGGTAACGGCCTCCCCGGTTATACTGATGGCATGGGGCTGGCGGCCCAATTTCACGATCCGATGACCGTGGTGGCCGATCCATCGGGCCGGCTCTTTGTGGCCGACTCCGGCTCCCATGCCATTCGCATGATCTCGCCAACCGGCCGCGTCAGCACAGTGGCCGGCTCAGGCGCGCCCGGCTTTGCCAATGGCGCCGGAGCGCAGGCCCGGTTCAACTGGCCCACGGGCCTGGCGCGCGATGAGAAGGGGAATCTGTACGTGGCGGATTCGAATAACTCAAGAATTCGAAAAATTACGCCAGAGGGCGTCGTGAGCACCATTGCCGGCGGCGGAGAGCCCGGCTTCGAAGACGGTCCGGGCTTGATGGCCCGGTTCCGGTTCCCCACCGGCGTGGCCGTCGATCGGAACGGCACGCTCTATGTCGCTGATTCGGCCAATCATCTGGTTCGCCGGATCAGCCCCGGCGTGCTGCTCTTCACCCTGCCGGCCGGCAGGCAGGCGCCTTCCCTTCCCCGCCTCGCTTTCGGATTGCGCGGTTCGGGGCGGGCGTACTATACTGAATCTTCTCGAACCGACTGACTTCATGAAAGACGAACTCGAATCGCTCAAGGGCCAGCAGGTCGAAGTCATTTATAATGGCATCGTCTATCGGGGGCTGCTAATCGGGGCGACCGAAGACGAGGTCAACCTGCAGACATTGACCGATTGGGTCATGCTGCCCATGATTGGGATCACGACCGTGCGGCGGGCCAGACCGAGATAAATTGATGGATCCTTCCATGTCCTCTCCCTGGTCCAAAGAACTCGATCGTCCCCACGACGGCTTTTCCGCCGGCGCCTGGGGGCCCAACACCGCCGACGCCCGGCCATCGATGGAACCGGCCGCGGATCCCGCCGCCGTCGCCCAAACGGCTGCGTCGCAGACGGTCCATTGGCGCATACCGCTCCTGCTCTTCATCCTGACGGTCCTGACCACATTGATGGCCGGGGCGATATTGAAAAACGTCAACCCGTTTTCCGCGCCGCTGGCCATCCTGGCCGGCGCGCCCTTCTCCCTGGCGTTGCTGTCGATCCTGCTGATTCACGAAATGGGCCACTACCTGACCGCGCGGCATTACCGCATCCAGGCCACGCTGCCCTACTTTATTCCCGCGCCGCCGATTCTCTTCATCATCGGCACCTTCGGCGCCTTCATCCGGATGAAATCGCCCATTATGGAGCGCAAGGCGTTGCTGGAAGTGGGCGCCGCGGGGCCGATTGCGGGCTTTATTGTGGCGGTCGTCGCCATCATCCTCGGATTGCAATGGTCGACGGTGGAAGAGCAAGGCCTCGGCGCCGGAATAATTCTCGGCGAGCCGCTGCTGTTTCAGTGGATCAGCCAATGGCTGCTGAATATTCCGCCCGACTCGGATGTGTTGCTGCACCCGGTTGCCTTCGCCGGCTGGATCGGGCTCTTCATCACGTCGCTGAATCTGCTCCCGATCGGCCAGTTGGACGGCGGCCACATCGGCTATGCCCTCTTCGGCGAACGGCAGCGCTACATTTCGCTGACGATGATCGGCGTCCTGGTGGGGCTGGGGTTGCTCGGGTGGAAAGGGTGGCTCTTCTGGGCGGCGCTGACGGCCTTCATGGGCATCGGCCATCCGCCGGTCGTGGATGCCCACAAACCGTTGGGCCGCCGGCAGTTGATCATCGCCTGGCTCTCGATCATCATCTTCGTCATCACGTTCATTCCGGCGCCCATTTCCGTCCCGGGCCAGTAAAACGGGGTCAGAGAACATTTTTTATTGCCGTTCAGCCTCGGCGATGCCCGCCCGCGCATCAACACGCAGCAGTAGCGCCAACCCCACCACGAAGAACACGCTGATCGAGAGGATCGCCAGCCGGTGATTGCCGGCTGAGCCGACGATCTCACCATACAGCAGCGGCCCCAGCACTGCGGCAAATTTCCCCATCAGAGAAAAAAAGCCGAAAAACTCGGCGCCGTGGCGCTCCGGCGTGAATTGGGCCAGCAGCGCCCGGCTGGCGGCC
>CAZJRH010000419.1:0-1650 GCA_964548215.1 uncultured Nitrospirota bacterium | reverse complement strand
GGTACAGCGTCTTGACCACGCCAGGCCGCGTCTCGCTTTGGTCCCTAAACGACCACTCATGAGACTCGGCAAACCCGTGTAAGAGGCCAGTGAGCTCGGCCCAGTCGTCGTTGGTCGCCTTGACGTCGATCCGCAATATCGCGGAGACGCGTGTCACACCGTTCGCGAACTTTTGGAGGCGACAATCCACGTTCTCATCCGGCGTTTCGCCTTGTGACGGCGCTTGCCGAGCCGGCGATGGCGCTTCTCTAACCTGCGACGGCGCGTCGTTCTGCGAAATCAAACCCACGAGCAGCAACGCGAGAATGGCCGCCACCAAGACAATCCCTGTGCGCCACGCCGTGGACATACGATCATTCTCGCTCATTCTAAGACCTAGACAAGGCCTCAGCCCGACCGCTACGGCTGAAACCTGCGCCATATCTGGTCGTCCACGCCCAAAAAGACAAACGGCCCGCCGATCTCATTCATCGTCGGGAACTCTCCGGTTCCTTCACCGACCGTAGTGATCTTGACGTTGCCATTGGAGTCGACAACCACGGTTCGAGTGACATTGCCCGGATGGAAAATGTGGCCGGGTAAGGTTTCGTTCACCAACTCGCGCTGTGCATTGTCTACGTGGTGCACGATCAGCCCGACGTCGTCGTCGTCATTGGGGCTCTCGCGGATTTCGACCATCGTCTGATCACCGTCCACCACAGGAACCTGGCACTGGCTGCGGTGTTGATCTCCGCACTGGTTCGGATGCCCAGGTGCGTCGACCGCACGACCAGGCGCAGGGAACTTGAGCACCTCCTGAAAGACTGCATCCGGAGTGCACCCAGGGGTGCTGATGTGGCAGATGATCGAGCCGAAGGGGGTTGTAAAGTGATGCTCCCTTGGTGCCCTGAACGGCGTGCCTAACATCCAGTAGAACTGCCACTCCAACATCACACCCAGTGTTTCCGCTTCTCGGCGCGTCTCTGGGACTAAACTCTGGCCCGACACCAGCCCTCCGCCCATAAACGGCACGCCGAGCAGTTGTGACAAGTAGTAGTCGACTATCTGTGCGTCGTTCGAGCCTGTCTCGACTCTCCCCGCGTCGAAGATACGCTTCAGCGCGGGTGCCGCCTGCACGGCTTGATAGCTATAGGCAGGGTTCGTGTACTCCTGACACACGACCCATGGAATCGGGAAATTGGAGTAGTACAGGGCACCATCGATGTCGTACCGCGATCCCGGTGTCGTGCTCCAATAGATGTCGCACCAGATCTGATACGCGTTGTTGAAGTAGGTTGGGTCGTCGAAGTAGGCCGCCGTATCGTTGACGAACTTCTTGATCGACTCGTCCCACAGCCTCGCTGACACAGGCGGTGCACCGGGCCCGTTCGATGCGAAGACAACGACGTCCCACGAACCGGCATTTACTAAGGGCAAACCCTTGATCAAGAGATCGAAATGGCCGTCTGCATTGACGTCAGTGAGCGTCGGCTGCGTTGTCGAGATACCCCACGTGTCCACTATGTTTCTGGTGGCCTGAGAGACGGTCGTCTCCACATTGAACGTGCCATTCGCGGCTTTGCGAAGGAGCAACTCCGCGATCGGTAGCTGCCAAGACGTTCCGGCCACGCGCTTCACGTAGAGATCGATATCGCCGTCGCCGTCCACATC
>CAZJRH010000418.1:0-3990 GCA_964548215.1 uncultured Nitrospirota bacterium | reverse complement strand
CATCGACGGCCTTATCGGGCAGGAAGCGGTCGGAGATGTACCGGTCGGCCAGCTTGACCGCCTCTTCCAGCGCCTCGTCGTCGATCTTGACGCCGTGATGCTCCTCGTAGCGGTCGCGCAGGCCCGTGACGCTCTTGATCGCCTCGCTGACGCTGGGCGGCTGCACGTAGATCGGCTGGAAGCGCCGTTTCAGGGCTCCGTCGCGCTCGATATGCTTGCGGTACTCGTCCAGCGTCGTCGCGCCGATGCATTGAATCTCGCCGCGGGAGAGCGCCGGCTTCAGCATGTTGGAGGCGTCGATGGAACCTTCCGCGGCCCCGGCGCCCACCAGCGTGTGCAACTCGTCGATGAAGATGATCACGTTGCCAGCGTTGACGATCTCCTTCATCACGACCTTCAGCCGTTCTTCAAATTGTCCGCGGTACTTGGTGCCGGCCACCAACGAGCCCAGGTCCAAGGAGACCACCCGGCGGTTGAGCAGATTATCCGGCACCTCGCCCAGCACGATCCGTTGGGCCAGCCCTTCCACGATGGCGGTCTTGCCCACGCCGGATTCGCCGATCAGGGCCGGATTGTTCTTGGTGCGGCGGCACAGAATGTGGAGCACCCGCTCGATTTCGTCCGCCCGGCCGATCACCGGATCGAGCGCGCCTTCGCCGGCCAGTTGGGTCAGGTCGCGGCCAAACTCGTCCAGCGCCGGCGTATTGCTCTTCTTATCCTTTTCACGGGTCGCCGAGCGCTTCGACAGGCTGATGGCCAGTTGACGGGCGTTCAGCAGATTGGCGCCCAGGCTGCGCAGGATCTTGCCGCCCATGCCGTCTTCCTCGCGCAACAGCCCCAGCAGCAGATGCTCGCTGCCGATGTAGTTGTGCCCCAGCAGGCGGGCCTCTTCGATCGCAAATTCGATGACTTTTTTCACGCGCGGGGTGAAGGGTATCTCCCCGAAGGTCATGGTCGAGCTGCCGCCGGGCAGGTTGCGCTCGATCTCCAGCCGGATGTGCTCGGGCGACAGGCCCATTTTCTTGAGCATGGCCAAGGCAATCCCATCGCCTTCCCGCAGAGTGGCCAGCACCAGGTGCTCGGTGCCCAGGTAGTCATTCTGATGGCGCTCCGCTTCCTCTCGGGCCAGGATGATGATCTTCCGTCCACGGTCAGTAAACCGTTCAAACATGCCCATCCCCCTGTAAAAGGATCACTGCCAGCATCAGTCCGGATTGGACGCTACGTTCTGCTAATTCAGGTCTGCGCGGATCCACATAGAAATTGTAACCATGCCCCCGCTTCTTGTCAAGAAATTTGTCAGGATTCGCTAGGTATTTACCGACGATACGCACGTAGCCCTTCCCCAGGCCGCCGCAACAGACGATTTGCGCGATTGCAAGCGCGCCACCGCCCATGCTAGGGTACGGGCCGCAGGCGATCTTTCCCCAATCCATCCCATGTTTGAAGAGACGCTGACGTCACTGAAAGCCCAGCACCTGTTTCGGACCCTCCGGCGAATCGATTCCGGCCAGGAGGCGCGTCTGACGATCGAGGGGCGCAGCTACAGCAATTTTGGCTCGAACAATTACCTGGGGCTGGCTACGCACCCGGAGGTCAAAGCCGCCGCAGCCCAAGCGCTCGACACCTATGGAACGGGCGCCGGCGCCTCCCGCCTGATCACCGGCACGATGGCGCCGCATGAGGCCTGCGAAGCCGCCCTGGCCACCTTCAAACGCACGGAGGCCGCGCTCCTCTTCAACAGCGGCTATACGGCCAATCTGGGGCTGATCCCGACCCTGATCGGCCGCGACGGCCTCATTTTCGCCGACCGCGCCAACCATGCCAGCCTCTTTGACGGCTGCCGTCTGAGCCGCGCCACGCTGAAGGTCTACCGGCACAAGGACGTGGAACAGCTCGACCGGCTGCTCGCCAGAAGCGCCCCGCGCGCGCCGAAGCTCATCGTGACCGACGGCGTCTTCAGCATGGACGGCGATCTTGCGCCGCTGCCGGCGCTGCTGGCGCTGGCCCGCCGCTATGACACGCGGCTGCTGGTCGACGACGCGCACGGCACGGGGATTCTCGGGCCGACCGGCCGCGGCACCTGCGAGCATTTTAAGCTGGCCGACGACGAGCGGCTCATTCAGATGGGCACGCTGAGCAAGGCGCTGGGCGGCTTCGGCGCGTTCGTCACCGGCCCGCGCACGCTGATCGCCTACCTGCAGAACCGCTGTCGCGCCTTTCTCTACACGACGGCCCTGCCGCCCGCGGTGGCCGCCGCGGCCACGGCGGCGCTTGCCGTCCTCGAGCGGGAGCCGGAACGGCGCGAGCGGTTGTGGGCCCATCGCCGGCGCTGCGCCGACGCCTTGAGCCGGATGGGCTATGACCTGATGGGCAGTGAAACCCCGATCCTTCCCCTTCGCATCGGCCACCCGCGCGGGCGCTGGCCGTGTCAGACACCTTGTGGCGACGCCAGTGCCTGGCGCCGGCCATCCGCCGGCCGACCGTGCCCAGGGGAACGGACCGCTTGCGCCTCTCGTTGATGGCGACCCATCACGACGACGAGATCAGTGGATTGCTCGATGCGCTTCGTGACGCCGGACGGCAGCACGGGCTGATCCCGTGAAAACGGGGCGGTCGAAAGATGGCGCGCGCCGGCGGGTCGCGCTGGTCAGCGGCGCCTCGGGCGGGTTGGGCCGCGCCATCGCCGTCAAGCTGGGCGCGGCGGGCTACGCGGTGGCGGTGCATTATCATCGCGCCGACGCGGCGGCCTCGCGCATCTGTCGCGCCATCCGACGCGCCGGCGGCCAGGCCATCACCTGCCGGGCCGATCTTGAAGACCGGGCCGCCGTCGAGGTTCTCGTCGAAGACATTCTCCGGCGCTGGCGCCGGCTTGATCTGCTGGTGCACAACGCCGGCGGCCTGCGCGATGGGCTGCTGCTGCGGATGCCATCGGCCGATTGGCATCATGTCATCGCCACGCATCTGACCGGCGGTTTTCATCTGCTGCAACTGGCGGGCCGGGCCATGCGCCGGCAACGGCAGGGTCATATCGTCACGATCGGTTCCCTGGCCGGCAGCGCGGGACGCGCCGGCCAGGCCAATTATGCCGCGGCCAAAGCCGGCCTGGTGGCGCTGACCAGAAGCGCCGCCCGGGAGTGGGGACCGCATCGCGTGCAGGTCAATTGCGTGGTGCCCGGCGTGCTGGCCGCGGGCATGGGCGCCCGGATCAGCCCGTTGCAACGGGCTCGCCTGACCCGGGGACAACTCCTGCGGCACGACGCCACCGCGGACGAGACGGCCGACTGGATCGTGGCCCTCTCGCGCACCCGCGGCGTGTCGGGGCAACTGTTTCATCTGGACAGCCGTCTGGCGGGTTGATGCGCCGGGGACTGTTCATCGTCGGCACCGACACAGGGGTCGGCAAAACGATGGTCACGGCCGCGCTGGCCTCCTGGCTGAGGGCCGAGGGCCGGGACGTCGGCGTCATGAAACCGGTGCACACGGGGTGCCGATACGCGCGCGGGCGATGGCGCCTGCCCGATACCGCCCGGCTCGTCCGGGCGGCGCGGGTGACCGACCCCGTCGATCTGCTCACCCCCTATCGATTCACGCCCCCGCTGTCACCGCTGGCGGCCGCCCGGCGCGCGGGCCGGCGGATTTCCCTGCCGCGGCTGGTGGCCGCCCATCGCGCCCTGGCCCGGCGCCATCGCATCCTTCTCGTCGAAGGCAGCGGCGGTCTGTTGGCCCCGCTGACCGAGCGCCACACGATGGCCGATCTGGCCAAGCGGCTGCGACGGCCGATTCTGATCGTCGCGCGCGCCGGCCTCGGCACGCTGAATCACACGCTCTTGACGGTGGAGGCCGCGCGGCGGCGCGGGTTGCGGATCGCCGGAATTATTCTGAACCGGCCTTTACACAGCCGGCGCGATCCGAGCCTGGCGGGCAACGCGGCCCTGTTGCGGGAATTGACGGGGCTGCCGGTGTGTGGTCCGTTACCGTATCGGCGGG
>CAZJRH010000417.1:0-7383 GCA_964548215.1 uncultured Nitrospirota bacterium | reverse complement strand
GTCCCTGCCGCGCCCTCATCCAGTTGATGTTGCCCTTCAACGTGTTGATCTCGCCGTTGTGGCAGATGTACCGGTACGGATGCGCCAGCGACCAGGTGGGGAAGGTGTTGGTCGAGAAGCGGGAATGGACCATCGCCATGGCGCTGGTCATGGCTTCATCGGTGAGGTCCTGATAGAAGGGCGCCATCTGCTTGGGTAGGAGCAGCCCCTTGTAGATGACCGTGTTGCACGACAGGCTGGGAATGTGGAAGGCGTCGCGCTGGGCGATCGCCGATTCGCGCACCGTGTGCTCGATCTGCTTGCGGACGACGTAGAGTTTGCGCTCGAACTGCGCTTCGTTGAGGATGTTGCGGGCGATGAAAAATTGACGGATGAACGGCATCGACGCGCGGGCCAATTCACCGATCGAGGTCTCCTTGACGGGGACGTCGCGCCAGCCCAGCAACTGCTGGCCCTCGTCGCGGATGACGGTTTCCGTGATGGCTTCGATCTGCCGCCGTTGCGCGGGATCGGCCGGCAAAAAAACCATGCCGACGCCGTATTCGCCGGCGGCCGGCAGTTTCACGCCGGCCTCGGCCGCCGAGCGCCGGAAAAAGTCGTGGGGAATCTGGATCAGGATGCCGGCGCCGTCGCCGGTGCAGGGATCGCAGCCCTGGGCGCCCCGATGAGCCATATTTTCAAGGATTTGGAGCCCCTTCTGGACGATCCCATGGGATTTCTCGCCGTTGATCTTGACGATGAAGCCGATGCCGCAGCCGTCCCGCTCATATCGGGGATCGTACAGGCCCTGGGCCTTGGGCGGGGAGCCGGGGCGCGGCGTAAACGCCGGAGGGTGGGTCGGATCGCTCATAGGTCCATAATTATAAAGGAGCCTTTCGTGCGAACGCAAGGCATCGACGCGATCGTCCGGCGGACGCGTCGCGGTTTGACTTTTCGAGGATAAACTCGCTAGACTGACTCGATTGTCGACTGATGCCATGACGCGTCTACAGCATCCTGAAACGCCGGTGGGGCCGCTTCACATCTGGATTCTTTCCTTGTGGCTGGGTGCGGGGTTTTGCCTGACGGGCATGGTCCCGGCGGCCCGCGCCGATATCGCCGTCGACCAACCTCCGGCCCAAGCGGCCGAAAGCACCGTGGAGGAGTTGGCGCTGGTGCTGAGCACCTTCTTCCTCACGGCGTCCGGAACCGTGCTGTCCATCGACGGCGACCGCGTGGAGTTGGATCTGGGCACGGCCCAGGGGGTGCGGCCGGCGTTGACGCTGACCGTCTATCGCGTGGGCGAACCGTTCCGCCATCCGCTCACCGGCGTTCCGATGGCGTCGTCCGAGACCATTTTGGGCGGCGCGATCGTCGAGCACGCGGAGCCGGGGCGCGCCGTGGCCCGGCTTTTGGAGTCTCCGTCGGAGCCTCTGCGGGCCGGCGACCGGGTGCGCCTGACCGCGGACCGTCTGCCCGTTGCGTTGGCCTCGACCAGCCCGGCGGTGGCCGCCCGGCTGCTGCTGGCGCTTGAAGAGACCGGCCGGTTTCGCGCCAAACCGCTGGTGTTCTCGCAGCCGCTGCCGTCATTCATTGGCGCACCGGCCCAAGCGGCGGACGCGACGCCCGGCGCGCGTTGGGCGGCGTTCGCGCGCGACGCCCGGGCGCAACAGGCCGATTATCTGTTTGTCTTCGACGTGCAGGTCCGCGGAGGGCTGGCGGCCGGCGCCGTCGCCATTGTCGAAACGCGCACCGGCCGTCTGGTCGACTCGGTGGAGACGCCGTTGCGGCTGCGGCCCGAAGAATATCCGAGCGATCTGTCCGACCCCGTGCTCCGGACGTTGGCCGCCAACAGCGGGCGCGCGGTTCGGGAGGCGCAATTTTCCTATCGGGCGGAGCATGCGGTCGTCGGCGATCTGGATGGGGACGGTGTTGAAGAGCTGGTTGTCAGCGACGGCCAGCGGCTGCGCCTCTATCGTATGGATGAGCGCGGCGACGGCTTGTCGCCGACATTATTGACCGAGGAGCCGTCCGGTCGACCGGGCCGGCGCCATTTAGCGCTGGATCTGGCCGACATTCATGGGTTGGGGCGGCCGCAACTTTTTGTCACGGCGATGGCCGGCGACCGGCTGGACTCGTACGTGCTGGTGTGGAAGGACGGGCAATTGACGCGCGTGGCCGGAGAGCAGCCCTATTATTTTCGCGTGCTCCGGGCGCCGGCGCGGCCGCCGCTTCTGCTCGCCCAGCGCCGGGGACTGAGCGCGCCCTTTGCCGGCGACGTCCGGCGGATGCGATGGACGGGCGGAACCTATGAAGAGGGCGACGCGGTGGCGCTGCCGTCATCGGTGGGCATTTATGATTTCACGATGGCCGATCTGGATGGGGACGGCCGGGATGAGCTGCTCTATCTGGACCGGCAGGACCATTTGATTGCGATGAGTGCAGAGGGGCGGCGCCTGGGCGCCAGCGACGTGAGTTTCGGCGGCGTGGAGTCGTTCATCGAGTATGTGCCCGCCGGCATCACCAAGAGCAGCCAGGACGCGCCCGCGCGCGCGCGCGTGCTGGCTCGCATGGTGGTCGCCGATCTGGACGGCGACGGCACATTGGAAGTGGTGGTGCCGAAGAATGTGCCGCTGACCACACGGTTCGAGCGGCTCAGAGGCTATCAGTACGGACAGATTTACGCGTTGGGCTGGGAGGGGGACCGGTTCGTGCAAAAATGGGTGATCCCCAAGGTGGAGGGCGTCATTGCCGACATCGGTCTGGCCCGAGCGCCCGGAGGCGACGGGGCCGCGCAGGTGCTGGTCCTGGCCAACCCGACGACCCGGACGACGATCATGAGGGACTTTTTCGCGAAGTCCAGCCAGTTATTGTTGTACGCGGTGCCCCAGGGATAGGCGGGCGGAACACATCGATGGATCGCACCATGTTGAGCGCAGGTTCCACCCCCGAACGCACGGATGACGAATTGCTTGCCGCCGTGCGCGCGGGGGACGTGCCGAAGCACGTCGCCATCATCATGGACGGCAACGGCCGGTGGGCGCAGGCGCGCCACCTGCCGCGCATCGCCGGCCATCGGGCGGGGATCGCCTCCGCGCGGAAAGTGGTCGAGCTATGCCGGGAGATCGGCGTCGGCGCGCTGACCATGTACGCCTTCTCCAGCGAGAATTGGCAGCGGCCGGCGCTCGAGGTGAGCGAGCTCATGGGCCTGCTGGAGCATTACCTGCGCGAAGAGCTGCAAACGTTGAAGACGAACGAGATCCGGTTCCGCGCGATCGGCCGCATTAATGAATTGCCCGCCTCCGTGCAGCGCTGGATTCGCCGCGTCGAGGAGGAAACCGGCGGGCACGAACGGATGGTCCTGAACCTGGCGCTCAATTACGGCGGCCGCGCGGAGATCATCGATGCCATCGGCGCGCTGTTCGCCGACGTCAAGGCCGGCCGCGTCGCCCTCGACCAACTGTCGGATGAACTGCTCTCCCGCTATCTGACCACGGGCGGTTTGCCGGATCCCGACCTCATCATCCGCACCAGCGGGGAATTCCGCATCAGTAATTTTCTCCTCTGGCAGTCCGCCTACGCCGAATTGTACTTCACCAAAACGCTGTGGCCCGATTTCCATCGACGGGAATTGTTGCTGGCCCTGGTGGACTACCAGCAGCGGGAACGGCGGTTCGGCCGGGTGGAGAAGGCACAGCCGGCGCCGCCTCTGAAGGCTGGATGACCGGGCAGCGGCTCCTCGTGGCGTGTATTGCGCTGCCCCTGCTCTACGCGCTCATCCGTTATCTGCCGCCGTCGGGTTTTCTTGCGCTCATCTGCATCAGCGTCCTGATCGGCCAGTACGAATTCTACCGCCTCTTTTCAATGACCAGGCCGGCGCGGCTGGCTGTGGGTTTTGCCTTCGGTCTGCTGGTTGTCTGGGCGTTGTATCAGGCCGCCCGCCCGCAGGGTCCATTCGAGATAAACCCGGCGGCGCTGGCCGCCGTCTCGGGCGTGGTGATCGGCGTGCTGTTGTTCGAATTGTGGTTTGGGCGGGATCTGACCTCCTCCTTCAAGGACGCCGCCATTCTGCTCTTCGGCGTGTTGTACGTTGCGTGGCTGCTGGGTCATTTGGTGTTGCTGCGCGGCGGGCGACAGGGGATCGAGGCCGTCTTCTTCGTTCTGCTGGTGACCTGGGTGGTCGACAGCGCCGCCTATTTTGCGGGGCGCTATCTCGGCCGGCGCCCCCTGGCGCCGCAGGTCAGTCCCAAGAAAACGGTCGAAGGCGCGGTGGGAGGGCTCGCCGGCGGAGTGGCGGCCGCGATGCTGGCGGCCTGGTGGTTTTTTCCCGCCATCGGCGCGGCCGAGAGCATCGCGATCGGCCTGGTGCTGGGCGTCATGGGCCAGTTGGGCGATCTGGCCGAATCGATGTTGAAGCGCAGCGCGGGCGTGAAGGATTCCGGCGGACTCTTTCCCGCGCACGGCGGCCTGCTGGATAAGATCGACAGCCTTGTATTTACGGCGCCGACCTTTTATTATTACCTCGTCTGGTTCAAAGGATATGGCCGACTTTTTCTGTGATGACACCCCCTAAATCGATAGTTATTTTCGGATCAACCGGCTCCGTGGGCGTCAACACGCTGCGGGTGGTGGAGGCCTTTCCCGATCGCTACCGCGTGGTCGGGTTGACGGCCTGGAAAAACCACCGCGCGCTCGAGCGGCAGATCCGCCGCCACCGGCCGATCTGCGCGGCGCTGGCCGATCCCGAGCAGGCCGAGGCGTTGCGCCGCCGCTGCCGCGACCTTCCCGTGAAAATTCTCTCAGGCATCGAGGGAATGATCGAGGTGGCAACGATGGCCGAGGCCCAGGTCGCCGTGTCGGCGATCGTTGGCGCGGCCGGACTGCCCCCCACGTTGGCGGCCGTGAAAGCCGGCAAGCAGGTGGCGCTGGCCAATAAAGAGACGATGGTGATGGCCGGCGAACTGGTGATGCGCGAGGCAAAGGCGCGCGGGACGGCGATCATCCCGGTCGACAGCGAGCACAGCGCGATCTTTCAATTACTGCGCGGCCAGCGGACGGCGGACGTGCGCCGCTTGCTGCTGACCGCGTCGGGCGGGCCGTTGCTGCGGGTGCCCGCCAAGCGGCACGCCAAGGTCACACCCGAGCAGGCGCTGCGCCATCCGAACTGGAAGATGGGGCCGAAGATCACGATCGACTCGGCCACGCTCATGAACAAGGGACTGGAAGTGATCGAAGCGCGCTGGCTGTTCGACATGGAGCCCGAGCGGGTCGATGTGGTGATTCACCCCCAGAGCATCGTCCATTCCTTCGTGGAATATCAGGACGGCGCGATGCTCGCCCAACTGGGCCAGCCCGACATGCGGGGGCCGATCGCCTACGCGCTGAGTTTTCCCGAACGGCTGCCCCTGCCGATCCCGTCGCTCAATCTCGCCAAGGTGAAGACGCTGACGTTTGAAGAGCCGGACCGCCGCCGCTTTCCCTGTCTGGGCTACGCCTATGCGGCGCTCAAGGTCGGCGGCACGATGCCCGCCGTGCTGAACGCGGCCAACGAGGAGGCGGTCGGGGCGTTTTTGAACCGGAAGATTCCCTTCACCGCCATCCATCAGGTGATTCGCTCGACGATGAAAGCGCACGACGTGAAACCAGTGTATGATATCCCGGATGTCATGGCGGCCGATCGGTGGGCCAGGGAACGGGCCGGCCGCGCCATCCGCGCCGGCCGGATATAATCCAGAGATGAAATCGGACAACGGGAGCGAAGAAACATCATGGACATGATGACGTTTGACGTGCTGGCCCTGGTCAAGACCGTCGCTATTTTCCTGGCGGTGCTGAGCATTCTGATCGCGTTTCACGAATGGGGCCACTTTTTGGCGGCGCGCTGGTCGGGTGTCAGAGTGTTGACCTTCTCGATCGGCTTCGGCCCGAAGCTCTGGCGCCGCACGGCCGGCGACACCGAATATTGCGTCTCGGCGATTCCGCTGGGCGGATACGTCCGGCTCTACGGCGACGATCCCAACGATGTCGTCGAACCGAGGGATCGGGCCCAGGCTTTTCTGTATCAGCCGACGGCCAAGAAACTGGCGATCGTGGCCGCGGGGCCTCTCTTCAATTTGCTGCTGGCCTTCATCTTTTTCGTGCTGCTCGCCCTCGCGGGCATGCCGCAGCATGCGCCGGTCCTGGGCGAGGTTTCGCCCGACAGCCCGGCGATGCGCGCGGGGTTGCAGGCTGGCGACCGCATCGTGAATATCGACGGCCAGCCGATCCGCAAATGGGAGCAGATGACGGGCGCGATCGAGGAGCGGGCGGGGCAGACGCTGGACATCACAGTGGTCCGGAACGGCGAGCAGTTGACGCTGACGATCGTGCCGGAGGAGGTGGAAAAACCGACGATGCCGTTCGGCGAGGTGCGGCGGGTGGGCCAGATCGGGGTCAGGGACGGCGGCGTGTTCGAGACGGTGCGGTCCGGACCCATTATGGCGTTCGTCGACGCCACCGAGATGACCGGCCACTGGACCTATCTGACCGTGGTGTCGCTGGGGAAACTGGTCCAGGGGGTCGTTCCCTTGAAGGAAATCGGCGGGCCGATTCTGATCGCCCAGGTCTCCGCCAAGGCCGCCGAAACCGGGCTGGCCAATCTGATGCTCTTCATGGCGATCATCAGCATCAATCTGGCCGTGCTGAATTTACTGCCCATTCCCGTGCTGGACGGCGGGCACATTCTCTTCTTCCTGATCGAAGCGGCGATCGGCCAGCCGATCGCGGTCCGCACCCGCGAGATCGCCCAGCGCGTGGGTATGGCGTTGCTGTTGATGCTGATGATCCTGGCGTTTTCCAACGATCTGCTGCGGATCTTCGCGCCGCAGTGATCGCCGGCCTGGCACGATGACCGATCCGGAATCGGGCCGGCGCGCTCCCTGGCGCCAGTCCGCGCTGTTCCTGCCCACGCTGCGCGAAGATCCCATCGACGCGGAGATCGTCAGCCACCGGCTGATGCTCCGCTCGGGTCTGATCCGAAAAGTCTCCACCGGCATCTACACGCTGCTGCCGCTCGGGCTGCGGGTGTTGCGCCGCGTGGAGCGCATCGTCCGCCAAGAGATGGATCGCGCGGGCGCGCAGGAGCTGCTCATGCCGATGGTGCAGCCCGCCGAGCTGTGGCAGGAAACCGGCCGCTGGCAGCAGTACGGCAAGGAGCTGCTGCGGTTCAAGGACCGGAACGAACGGGATTTCTGCCTGGGCCCCACGCACGAAGAGGTGATCACCGATCTGGTCCGCCGCGAGGTGCGTTCCTACCGGCAGTTGCCGTTGACCCTCTATCAGATTCAGATGAAATTTCGGGATGAGATCCGCCCGCGCTTCGGTGTGATGCGGGGGCGCGAATTTCTCATGAAGGACGCCTACAGC
>CAZJRH010000416.1:0-3251 GCA_964548215.1 uncultured Nitrospirota bacterium | reverse complement strand
GTAAAGGTAGTAGTACTAGGTGCTGCTGCTTTACTAGATACGGAGGATGACGATGCTTAAAGTAATACCCATTCCCCCTACAGTTACCAAAATACGAATAGTCGATGAAAAGGGGATGCCTACAAAAGCATTCTCAGACTTCTTGCAGGCTTTACTCAAACGTGTTAATGACCCTGGCATAGGCCAGTTGTATGTTGAAAATGGTGACTTGACTTGGAATGATGCAACACAAACTCCACATGTGATTGTGGTTGCTTAGGAGTATGTATGGCTGATGCAGTTGCAAATATAGGTACTGGTGCAACTACTGGCGCAATAGCCGGAACTGTAGTTCCAGGTGTTGGTAACGTAGTAGGCGGTGTAGTAGGCGCAGCAATTGGTGCTGGCGTTTCTATCATGCAGTCTATCTTTGCGTCACGAGCACAAGACAGGGCTAATAGAGCAATTCAACAAAGTCTTGAAAAAGCTTCTGGAACTTTAAAAGGAGAGTTTGCTAAAACAGAACAGGGTTATAAACCATATACTCAAGGTGGTGCTCAAGCTTTCACTGACGTAGCAAATAAACAAGCAAGTGGTTATTATGATGAACAGTTTGACATGGCGAAGTTTAACCAAGATCCTGGTGTAGCCTTTAGAATGCAGGAAGCCAATAACGCTTTAGAGCGTAGCTCGTCTGCTAGAGGTAGAACGTTATCTGGTGGCACACTCCGTTCTTTAGCAGACCTTAATCAATCGTTAGCTTCACAAGAGTATGGTGCTGCCTATAAAAGGTACCGTGGTGAAAGAGCAGAACACTTTGATAGGGGAATGAAATTAGGTGAATTTGGGTTCAGAGGTGAGAGCCAGTTAGGCCAACATAGAGAGACTTTAGGTAGTAAACTTGCTGACTTACAGACTACTGGCGGGTCTTCAACCGCTAGACGTAATCTAAACCAGGGTCAGATATACTCCGATTTAACTGCTCAGTTAGGTCAACAAGCTGGCAATATTAATGATAGTGTTCCTTGGAATAAACTGTTCAAAAGTAAAAAGGGCACGAGTTTAGACTTAGGATATGAACCAGACGCCATTGTTGATGATGGCACGAGGAATTCGTAATGGCAACTGAATTAGCTCCACTACTTACTTCATCATTTGATCCGAATGCGGCTGCCAAGGAACGTAACTCTAGGGCTTACGCTAAGTTAGCTGATTTGCAGATAAGTAAGGAGACTGCAAAAAGAGACGAAGACGAAGTTATAAAAGAGTCAATGATGAGGTATATCAAAGATGATGGCCAGTTTGATAGGGATGCAATAAAAATTGACTTACGTAAAAAGGTTCCACATAGAGTTAGTGAAATAGAGGATGGCTGGGCTGAGACAGATTTAAAAGCTGCTAATGCTGACAAAGCTTTTGATATGAAAGACCCGTTACTTAGGGCGCAGCAATTAAAAAATGCCCAAGATGAACTTGATCTATTGGGTAATTTGATTCGTCCAGTCTTAGAGGTTAAAGAAGAAGATAAGGAACCAACCTATCAGGCAATGGTGAGTACTGCTGTTAATAAGTATAAGATGGACCCTAAAATGTTTGCTCCTAACTATAATGCAGAGGATATGGATAAGCTTAATGCTAAGACTATGAGTGGGCAGGAATGGGTTAAAACTAAGACTGCTAAAAAAGATGCAGACCGTCTAAACCAATGGAAAACCATAGCTCCTGATTATAAGGCTAGGATATTAAGAGGGGTCAGAGACCCCGTAGAAAAGGCAGCTGTCTACTTTGATATAATGAACAAATGGGGAGACGTACCAGAAGCAGTTACTCTTGTAAAAGGTATACCCCTTAGAGAGCCTCCTCAAGATACTCCCGCTGGACTACGACAGGAAGATAAGACACAATTTAGTCAACGACTGCTTATACGAAAAGACTTTGAGAGTAAGATAGGTTCCCTTATTGGACGTGGTCAGCAAGAAGGTATGGATAATTGGACTTCTAAGATGAATGAGTCTTGGGCTCAATACACTAAAATGAATCCGACTGAAAAGAATGAACAACGTAGGGCTATACAAGACGTTATACTTTTTGGATTCTCTAAGTTAGAAGATCCATCTTCAGTTGTTATGCCTGGTGAGTTTAAACGGTTGACTATAAATCAAGGAAGCCTAGGCTCACGTGTTTATTCTGCTGTTCATGATAAAGCCTTTGGTGGTTTAGGTAGCTTACCTGATGAGGCTTTATATCAAATGGTTAGATTAGGTAATGTATTGCAGGGTGCTGTTATTGAGAAGTATAGGCCTAACTATGAACGCTTCAAAGAAGACATAACAGATATTAATGAGAGTAAACTGCAAAGTGAAATTAGACCATATGTTAGATTTTTTGAAAAACCAAGTGGTACAGATAAGCCAGCAGAGGGTACGTCTACAGAGTACACAGAGCAGAGACCCTTAGTTATTAGAACTTCAGCAGATGCAGCTGGCGTACCTAAAGGTACATGGATCCAGTACAAGTCTAAGTCTACCGGTAAAATTGTAACAGTACAACGTAAATAACTAACAGGTAGAATAACAAATGGCAAAGAAAACTAACGAAGAACGTCTCGCTGCTTTACAGGACTTTAAAGGCGTCTTGAATGAGGGTGATCCTGAGAATATGGACCCCTATGAGGTAGCTGACGAATTTGAGTTCGAGGAAGATGACCCGGATGTTGCCAATATCATATCTAACCATCTAAAGTATAGGGCAGAAGAAGAGGATGAAGATGAAGTTGTTATGGACAAAGATCTACCAGATCCTAATTCAGATGTAGCTAGGTATCAAGATGGTCTTCAAAATGGTCTTAGGGCTATGGATGAGCAAACCGCTTACTTACGGGCGCATTTAGATGATGTCAATACTGAGACTCCTGTAGAGCCAGAGTCTTCTATGGCTGAGATTGCTCCTCCTGCACCACAACCGTATAAGAGTCCTTTTGGTAACGTTGCACCTAGCATGGGAACAAGACATCCAGTAACAGGAAAATGGGACTATCCCGACCGAAACACACAACAGAATATGAATCCGGAGATGCATTACTCAGGTCCAGATAGACCAGCTGCCTCCACCGAGATACAGAATGAGGAACCAGCACCACCTAGTGGCGTTGCACTTTCCCCAGAGGTAGCCAACCCTGACTCATCTCAAGCAGATGATATTGATACTTCTCAAACAGATGATATTGGTGATCTTGGAAGCTTAAATGATATTGGCAATGAGGAAGAACCTAA
>CAZJRH010000415.1:0-2660 GCA_964548215.1 uncultured Nitrospirota bacterium | reverse complement strand
CCGAGCAGATCACGACGGCCACCCTCGGCCGGGCGCTGTCGCCCCGATCGCCCCAACAACACAAAGGCGACTTCGGCCATCTGCTGGTGATCGCCGGCTCCGCCGGGAAAACGGGCGCCGCGGCGCTCTGCGCCCTGGGCGGCCTTCGCGGCGGCGCGGGGCTGGTGACGATCGCGGTGCCCCGTAGCCTCAACTCGATCCTGGAAGGGCTGGTCATGGAGGCAATGACGGCGCCCATGCCGGAGACGGTCGATCAGACCTTTGCCGAGGCGGCCGTGCCGGGCGTGGTCGGACTGCTCGACGGCAAGCGCGCCGTCGCGCTGGGGCCCGGCCTGTCATTGCATCCCGAGACTCAAGCCTTTGTTCGAGCCTTGTTGCCCCAACTTTCCTGTCCCTTCGTAATCGACGCCGACGGGCTGAATGCGCTGGCCGGCCACGAAGCGCTCGTTGCCGCCAGCCGCGCGCCGGTCGTGCTCACGCCACACCCCGGCGAAATGGCCCGATTGCTTGGTTGCACTGTCGCGCAGGTGGAGCAGGATCGGCCGGCCGCCGCCCGCGACGCGGCCAAACGGTACAACGCCTGGGTCGTGTTAAAAGGGGCCGGCTCGTTGCTGGCCGCGCCGGACGGCCGCCTCTGGATTAACACCACCGGCAATCCCGGCATGGCGACCGGCGGCACCGGCGACGTGCTGACCGGGCTGCTTGGCGGATTGCTGGCGCAATCGGTGCCGCTGCCCGACGCGGCGGCCGCGGCAGTCTATCTGCACGGATTGGCCGGCGATCTGGCGGCCGAGCAGATGGGCGAGACCGGGTTGATCGCCAGCGATCTGCTCACGCATCTGCCCGCGGCCTTTCGTCACGCTCGCGCCTTGCGGGACGCTTCCACCTGAGCCGGCCCCGCTTGTTCTCATGACGCCGCCCGCCAAGCGCCTCACCCTGCGCAGCTATTCGTCCGATGAAACGGAGCAGCTTGCCCGTCGGCTGGCGGGGGCATTGCGCGGCGGCGAGACGATCGCCCTCTTGGGTCAGATCGGCTCGGGCAAAACCACCTGGGTACATGGATTAGCCGCCGGCCTGGCCTGCGCCACCGTTCCCAGCAGCCCGACGTTCGTGCTGCAGCAGTGGTATCGCGGCCGTCTCCTGATCTGCCATCTCGATTGTTATCGTCTGGACGACCCCGAAGAAATCGCTCGGCTCGGGCTGCTGGAGCCGCTTGACTCTCATCAAGTCACCGTGATTGAATGGGCCGATCGCGCCGGGCCATTGTTGCCGCCGGACCGATTGAGCCTCACCTTCCAGACCGGACAGGACGAGACGGAACGCACCATCCTGGTCGAGTCGCATGGCCGGGATCATCACCATCTTATGACGGCGCTGACACCACCATGACAGCCAAGGAAAAACGTCTGGAACTGGCCCGGTTAACGGGCCAACTTTTGGCGCATGGCCGTTATTTTCAGATGGCAGGATTGGAAGAGGGTGGGGCTGTGTCCGCTCGTAAAAAACACTCGCTCAAGTCAGGGGGAGATACTCAGCTCCCCCTGACAACCCCCATCGCCCATACGCCAGCGACGCCGCCGACTAATCCCGAAGCTGCGCTAAAAGCAATCCGCGATGAGATGGGTGACTGCCAACGTTGCGGGTTGCACGCGACGCGGACGAATCTGGTCTTTGGTTCGGGCAGTCCCCTCGCCCGGTTGATGTTCATCGGCGAGGCGCCGGGCGCCGACGAAGACGAGCAAGGGCTCCCCTTCGTCGGCCGGGCCGGCCAACTGCTCACCAAAATGATCGAGTCGATGGGCTTGCGCCGCGACGACGTCTATATCGCCAATGTGCTGAAATCCCGGCCGCCGGGCAACCGGCCGCCCCGCCCCGATGAAACAGCCGCCTGCGAACCCTTCCTGCGCCGGCAGATCCAGGCAATCCAGCCCGAAGTGATCTGCACGCTCGGCAGCTCCGCGTCGCAAGCCGTACTGCGGACGCAGGAGAAAATCTCATCAATGCGCGGCCGTTTTTTCCTGGTTGATGGCTTTAAGGTCATCCCCACCTACCATCCGGCCTATTTGCTGAGAAATCCCAGTGATAAACGGCTCGTGTGGGAAGATTTGCAGAAGATCATGGCTGTGCTGAAAAAAGCCGCCCCATGAAATCCCTCTGGGCGCCCTGGCGGTTCCCCTACCTGAAAGGGAAAAAGCCGGTCCGTTGCATTTTTTGCGGCGCCCAAGTGGGAAATCGGGCCGGTGATCGCCGGCGCCATATCCTTCATCGGAATCGATCGACCTTCATCCTCATGAACGCCTATCCCTATTCGAACGGTCATCTGATGGTCGCTCCCTACCGGCATATCGCCGATCTGGGCGCTCTTACATCCACTGAACTGGGCGAGTTGATGGCCTCCACGGATCTGGCCATCTCGGCGCTCAAGTCCGTCTATGGACCCGACGGCTTCAACGTCGGCATCAATCTGGGCAAGGCGGCCGGCGCCGGCATCGAAGCGCACCTGCACGTGCACATCGTGCCGCGCTGGAACGGCGACACCAATTTCATGAGCACCGTCGCCGACGCTCGGGTGATTCCCGAGGGGCTCGATCACGCCTACACGAAACTGCTGCCGGCCTTCAAACCGTCGCGCCCATTGAAGCGCGTCAAGCGCCGCCTGC
>CAZJRH010000414.1:0-3527 GCA_964548215.1 uncultured Nitrospirota bacterium | reverse complement strand
CGAAATGGCCACGTATCAGAATTCCCGTTTTGGCATCCGTGTCCATTATCCCGCCTCCTGGTCGGTGACCTCCGGCCGCACGTCGCCCGATCTGCTGGACTGGGCCGTAAAGTTTCTGGCCGACGGCGATCGGCGGAACATCCTGCCCATCGGACTGAATCAGATCGAGTTGGTCACGATCGAGGCCGACTGGAGCTCGACGGTCAACGGCCGTCGCATCACGCCCCAATGCGGCGTGTTCTATCGCCCGGCGACCGACCTGGTCCAATTTCCCCAACTGGTCAAGCTCTATGCCAGTGAATTGACAACGGTGACGCCGACCATGCGCTGGAACCACGAACGGTCAACGCTCACCCCGCCGGTCATGACCGTCGACTATCCGGTTTACTTCCCGGATGGAACGGCGGCGCATCACTTCGACGCGCTGATTGACACGCAGACCCGGCGGGGGCTTTTCATCGTCGCCTGCGGCGGCGCCACGGAAGCGGAAGCGGCCCGCATGCGGGGCCATTTTTTGACGCTGGTCGGCAGCTTCGAACAGGGCGCCGCGGCGATGCCCGCAAGTGACCGCGGCCGGCCCGGCAGCCCGTAGCCGGAACGCCGCGCGCCGCGCATCGCGGCTTGCTTTTCCTCCAATCCTTCCGTATAGTTTTTCCATCCAATCTGCGGAATTTCCATCGATTAATGAAACGTCTATTGTGGGTTATCGCGGGGCTCATCGCGCTGCTGCTCGTTGCCGCGCTGGCGATTCCCCGCGTGATCGACCTTGAACCACTCAAGGCGCGCTGGCTGCCCGTCGCGCAAGAGGCGATCGGCCGCGAGGTGTCGGTCGGCCGCGCCGCATTGTCGCTGTTTCCCCTCGGCGTGACCATCCGGGACATCCGGGTGATGGACGACCCCGGCATCTCCCGCGACCCCTTCCTGACCGCTGACACCGTCACGATCCGCGTCGCGTTCTGGCCGTTGCTGCGGAAGCGGATCGAGGTGACCGGTGCGGTCGTGCACGAGCCCGCAATCGTCTTCATCAAGAACGAACGGGGGCGGTGGAATTATGAGACGTTGGGGCCGTCGTCCCCCCCGACGTCCAATGGGGGACCGGCTGAGCCGCCCAAGCCGGGCGCCGCCGGCCCGTTGTTTCCGGTCTTCGCCGCCGTCCGTGTGATCAATGGCGCCGTCGTGGTGATGGACCGTGCACAACCGCCCCCATGGAATGAGATACGGGCCGAGCCGTTGGACGTGAATCTGGAAAATCTGCGGCCCGGTCAAGAGGCGCGGGTGACGCTCTCGACCCGCATCGCTCCGTGGGACAAGGCGGTGCGGCTTTCCGGCCGGGTTCAGGTGGCGGCGGACGGCCTGGCGGTCACGAGCGCGGATCTGCAACTTGCGCTGGGAGACAACGATGCGCGCCTGATCGCTCGGCAGGAGGCGTCGTCATGGCTGGTCCGGCTGGAATCGAACCGCCTTGATCTGAATGAACTGCTGTCCCCGGCCGTGGCGGTCTCGGATCCGCCGGCCGCACAGCCGCCGTCGGAGGTGGTCAAGGGCAACGGCCTGCAGCAGCGCCCCGCCGCGTCGTCCTCGCCGCCGTGGCCGGGACGGTTGGCGGTCGAGCTGGCGATCAACACCCTGCTCATTGATCAATTGACCGTCGAAGCGCTGCAGGCCTCGGGCACGGTCGAGCGCGAAACTGTCCGCATCGAGAAGGCGACGGCCCGGCTCTTCGGCGGCGAAATCCATCTGCAGGGGGAATTCGGCGCCCCGCCGTTCGGGCGGCCGTTTCAGGTGAAGATGGACGGGGACAAGCTGAACGTGGAGGAGGTGGGGCGGCTGCTCTCGGGACAGGAACCGCGACTGACCGGGACCGGCATCGTCTCCGTGTCGTTGCAGGGGACGATGGGGGAGCAGGCGGACGCACGTGAACTGCTCGGCCGCGCCTCGGGCAGCGGGGCCGTCGAGATCCGTGACGGGGCCGTGCTCGGCATCGATCTGGTGGAGACGGTGCTGCGGCAGTTGAAGTCGCCCGGCTCCGCGGCGCCGGCGGATGAGGGGGATCGCCGGGTTCCGTTCACAACGCTGACGGCGGCCGTCTCGCTGCAGAACGGCAAGGGGTCGCTCAGTCTGCTCCAGGTGGAGTCGGAGGATTTCACGCTCAAGGCCTCGGGCACGGTCGACCTGGTGACGGAGGGCCTTCCGCTCGATCTTCGCGCCGAGCTGCGGCTCTCGGAGGCGAAGAGCCGGCAATTCCCCCCGACGTCGGCCGTCGGAGAATTCCTGACCACGCAGGGGCGGGTGGCCATCCCGGTGATCATCAAAGGGACCGCGGCCAAGCCGGTGATTTTGCCAGATGCCAAACTGCTGGCCAAGCGCACCGGCAAGCGGTTGACCAATCGAGTGCTCAACGAAGTGATGGGCGACGACATCGAGAAGTTACAGCAGGCGGGCGAATCGCTCCTCAAGGACCTGCTGGGCCGGTAACCGTGGAATACAAGGATTATTACAAGGCCCTGGGCGTGTCGAAGCAGGCGACGGCGCAGGAGATCAAGTCGGCCTTTCGAAAACTGGCGCGCAAAAATCACCCCGACCTGCATCCCGGCGACAAGGCGGCCGAAGAGCGATTCAAGGTGATCAATGAAGCTCATGAGGTGCTGAGCGATCCGGGCAAGCGGAAAAAGTACGACGAGCTGGGCGCGAATTGGGAGGAGATTCAACGCAACCGGGACTACGCCCGTCAATACGCCGCGCCCGGTCATGACAGGTCGGACGGTGGCGATACCATCGATCTGAGCGACTTTTTTGAAACATTTTTCGGGGGGCTCGGCGGCGGCCGCGGGAGGGGGTCTGGTGAATGGGGGCCGTTTGCCGGAGGGCGTCGCGGCCCGGCCGCCAAGGCGCGGGGCGATGATCTGGTCTCTCCCGTCGAGATCACGCTCGAAGACGCCTTCCATGGCTCGACCCGCCGGCTGCAGCTCCAGACCGAGCAGCCCTGCCCCCGTTGCGGCGGCACGGGCATGGTGGCGGGGCAAGCGCGCCGCGCCGGCGGTCGGGGCGAGCAGGCGGTGAGCATGTCGCCCTGCCAGGAGTGCGGCGGACAGGGCGTCAAGAAAGTGCAACGAAGCCTGGATGTGAAAATCCCCAGCGGCGTGACCGAAGGCTCGCGGGTGCGACTGGCCGGCATGGGCAATCCGGGCGTCAACGGCGGTCCGCCGGGCGATCTCTATCTGGAGACCCATGTGCGCCCGCACCGGTTGTTTCAGGTCAAGGAGCACGATCTGGTCTGCGACCTGCCGGTCCGAGACGATGAAGCCGCGCTGGGCGCCACGGTCGAGGCGCCCACACTGGGCGGACGCGTCACGGTCAAAATCCCACCGGGCAGCCAGTCGGGAAGCCGGCTGCGGCTCAAAGGGAAGGGGTTGCCGAAGTTGCACGGCGCCGGTCACGGCGATTTGTACTATGTGGTGAACATCGTCATTCCGATATTGTCCGAGGAAGAGCAACGGTTGGTTCAGCAGCTCCGGCGCGTTCGGGAG
>CAZJRH010000413.1:0-4714 GCA_964548215.1 uncultured Nitrospirota bacterium | reverse complement strand
TCGGCCAGCAGCTTGACCCGTTCCAGATCGTCGACGAGATTCAACCCGTAGGGACCGATCACGGCGCCGGCGATCAGAAAACCGGCGATGGAGGGCAGGCGCAGGCGATGAAAGAGCAACACGATCACCAGCGACACGCCGAAAATGATGACAAGATCGCGGATGAACTCAGCCTGCAGCATGCGCGGCGCTCCCGTTCGGCGGAGGAATGATCACGCGGCCATAGTAGCAGGTTCGCGCCGGTTTTGAGAAGAGCGCCGCGGCCCGCGCTATTGATCTGCCGCATTCAATATGATAAGGAACGCAGCTATGGCGATCGAGATTACAGAGGGCGCGCCCGTCCAAGCGGCCGTGCTGCAAGCGCTGTACGAGCATGCGGCGTGGGCCCGCGGCCGGTCGGTTGATGGAATCCGGCGGATGCTGGCCGGCACCGACTACCATTTTTCCGCCTGGGATTCCACCGGATCCGCCTCCGGCGGAGGACAGCGCCTCGTCGGCTTCGCCCGGGTGCTGACCGACGGTGTCTATCGGGCCACGCTCTGGGACATCATCGTCCACCCCGACTATCAGGGGCGCGGCGTCGGCGAGGACTTGATGAACCGGATCCTGACCCACCCCGTCCTGTCGACGATCGAGAAGTTCTGGCTCAACACAAGAGACAAACACGGTTTTTACGAAAAATTCGGCTTCGTCCGGTCGGATCAGGGGATGGTGAAAGAGCAACCCCGTCGTGATTGAACCGGATCTGCTGCTCGACGAGATCGAAAAGGGGACAGGCTACTTTTAGTTATGTGCCGTCTCTCGTATAGCTCTCCGTACAATCCAGATCAATAATAACCACCCTCCCAAGGCCGCCACAATGGAGGAGCCGGCGGGCAGATCATACCGATACGACACGTACAAACCCAGCAAATTTGCCGCCACGCTCACCGCCACGGCCCAGCAAACCTGCCACGCGAAGCGATCGGCCAACAGCACGGCTGCAATCGCTGGAATGACCAGATCGCTGAAGACCACCAGCACGCCCGCCGTCCGAATGGCGGTGGCGATCACCAGCGCCAGCGCCAGATAGAAGAGCAGATCCCATCGCCACGGCCGGTCGGACGGCCCGTCATCCGACGAGGGAGCGGGCAACTCTAGATATCGCCGCCAGAAGAGGTGGCCGCATCCGACGCCCAGCAGGAGCAGCGCCAGCAACTGAAGGCGTTCGTCGGTCACCGCCAGGATATTGCCGAACAGCAGACCCAACAACTCCGCGTCGCCATGCGGCGACGCCGCCATCAGCAGAATCACCAGGGCCGAGGCGACGGCATAGACGGCGCCCATCACTGCCTCCTGCGGGACCCGCCGCTCCCGCGCCGGCAGCGACAGCAGCGCCGCACCGGCCAGCGTGAAGCCCAATGAAAAAAACGTCGGTTCCCGCTCCAGCCAGACCGCCAGCGCGACGCCGACCGCCGAGAGCTGGGCGATGGCCAGATCAACGAAGACGATCCGCCGCCGCACCACGTGCACGCCCAGATAAGCCAGCATCACGGCCAGGAGCAGGCCGGCCAGCAACGCCTGGCGCATGAAGGGAATGGCCAGCATTTCGAACATGGCTCAGCCTCCCCGTCCGAAGGCGGCGGTCAATCGATCCACCAACGTGTCGAACAGCGCATGATACATCGTCACACCCTCCGCTCCGACCGCGGGCGGCAGCACCAAGAGTTGCGCGCCCGTTTCACGAACGAGCAGCTCCGGCGTCGACCGGCTGAAATAAGGCTCTATGATAATGAACCCGATCTGCTTGGCCTTCATCTGCCGGATCAACTGGTCGAGATGAGCGGCCGACGGCGGAATACCCGGTTTGGGCTCGATGTAGTCGGCCACCTCCAGCCCGAAGGCGCGGGCGAAATAACTCCAACTCCGATGGTAGGTCACCACGACGGCGCCCGCGTGGGGCTTCATGCGCGCCTTCCATCCGGCGATCGCCTCGTCAAGCCCGCGGGCAAAGACCTGCTCTCGTCGGCCGATCTCTTCCGCGCGCTCCGGCAGCAGTTCGGTTAATTTATCCGCGATAACATGGGCCACCCGCCGGCCGTTGTCGGGATCGAGTAGATAATGGGGATTGCCAAGGGAATGCACATCGCCCTGGCTGCGATCTAAAGGCGCCGAGGGAATGTCCAGCGGTTCGATGGCCGTGGAGGCGTCGAGGAAACCGCGCCCGCCCGGCTGAATCCGGGGGTTGCGCGCCGCCGTCATCAACACCGGCGCCCACGCGGCCTCCAGCCCCAGGCCGACCTGAATGAACAGGTCGGCCCGCGACGCCTTGAGAATCATGCTGGGGCGCGTTTCGAGATAATGCGGATCCTGGGCGCCGCGCGCCAGACTCTCCACCTCCACCAGCGGACCTCCCACTTCACGGGCGATCGCGGCGAGATCCTCGGTCGTGGTGACCACACGCAGCGGCGCGGCCCATACCGGTCCCTGCATCATCAAACTCACTGCAACTGCGAGCATTAACGATTTCATGGCTCTCTCCTTTTAAAACTGATGGGCGCCGTGGCTGCCGATGAGAAACTCGAACTGCAGAAACACCGCGTGCACGGGATCATCCAGATGCTCGGCGCGATCATAGTTGTATTGCAGCCGCCACTTGGAAAACTCGCTGGGATAAAACGTCAGATTGGGCGACAGCCGCCAGCGGCGGTCTCTGAGCGGATCGGCGCCATCGTTGCCCTTGGCGACGTCGACCCGCGCGCCGGCCACCCACCGACGGACAAAACCCCACAGCGCCTGCGCATACGCCCCGGAGTCCCGCAGATCCTGCGCCGGCGTTTCATACCGGCGCGTCATCGCCTCCGCCTGCACGGCCACGAACGGAAAGCCGCCGTGCGCATTGAGCGGCCGCCACTTGGCATAGAGATCGGCGCCATAGATCTGCGTATGCGTCGCCGGGCCGCTGGCGTTGGGACCGTGCAATCCCGACACGCCCATGACCACCTCGACCGTTTCCGAGGGATTCCAGGCGCTCTTCACCCGTCCCATGTAGAGCAGATCGCTCATATGACGGACGTCCCGGGCGATCAGCGTGAAGCCGCCGACCACTTCCCCCTCTTCAAACAGAAAACTTGCCGCCGTCTCGCCGTTGGCGTTCTGCACGCTCCCGATCAGCTCCAGATAGACCGGCAACGGCGCCAGCCAGGAGAGTTGCACGCCGGGGTTCCGCAACCCGTCCGGCCCCAGCAGCCGGTTGTTGATCACCGGCTGATCGGCGAAGTCCCATGCATGTGGATGGATGGGATTCAACCGGCCGAAGCGCGTGAAGAACTGGCCGCCCATCAGTTGCAGGCGAAAGGGCAACGCCAAGGTCGTGAGATAGGCCTCCTCGATTTCAACGATCGTCTCCCCGTCCACGATCAGGAAGATGATGTGGGCGTCGGCCCTCGCGTAGGGATCGACGACCGCTCCAAACGTCAATTCAAGATTCTGCAGCGTGAAGCCACGCTCCTGCGGGTCGTGCCCGCCGAAATTCAGATGGTCCGGCTCCGAAAAATACGCGGCCGCCGCCAACCCGTTCAGCGATAGATCCAACGTGATGTTTTGCACATTCAGCGTCAGCCGGCCCGGCGCCTCCTGCGCCAAGGCGGATGACGTGATGAGCATCAATACGAACATGAACCATATGCTTCGCATGAAACCTCTCCCTCGATGAAATGGACGATGGACAACGGACGTCACCGATCGATCGTCCAAGCCCTTCAGTTCCCGATGCGGGACTGAATCGGTGTGACGTTATGAGAGGGAGAGGGCGGGAGGCGCCCGGGCCAAGAGCCGGCAGTCAAGCAGCCGGCCTAAGAGGTAGATCGGAGGATAAACATCGGCGCCCAGCACGAGCAGCGCCATGGCAAGAGACAACACCGCCGCCACAATGACCTGGCCGTTGTGCACCCACTGGCCGATCTGACAGCCGTGGGGATCGATCAGTTCATCGTAGGCATAGACGTGAAAGAGCGCGAACGCGGTGAAGGCCAGCAGGAAACAGGCCAGCCCCAGCGCCAGCGCCGCCGCCGTGCGTTGCCACGTGTGATGCGTGAACATGCGCGCTACTCTATGCGCGGCGCCGCATCGTTGTCAATGCCGCGCGGCATCGATTAGCAATAGTCCCGCGCACCCTTGGGCCGCCAGGATGGAGAGATGATCGCACGATGGTCATCCCGCTGTAGCAGTGTGCCCCACAGCAGCGTCCAAGCGCCGTGGCGATCATTCACCGCATCGATCGCCTCCATCAATTGCCGCCGGCGCGGCTCTTCGAAGAGCGACAACTGCGCCGGCGCCGGGGCAAGCTCCGAGAGACTCACGCCGACCAGGCGCACCGGCTGCGCCAGCGCGACATCGCGGAGCAGTTCACGCGCGGCGCGATAAATCGCCGGATCGTCATTGACCATGTGCCCCAACGTGCGCTGGCGGCCGAACGTGGTGAAGTCGGCATAGCGCAACGTGATCGTGACCGTCCGGCCGAACAGCCCGGCCTTTCTCAGCCGCCGGCCGACCATATCCGACAATTGCAGCAGATGGATCTCCAGCGCGCGATGGCCCCGCGCGTCCCGCTCCAACGTCATGCTGTGGCCGACCGATTTGGGAAGCGGCTCCTCCTCCCCGTCCAAGGCCATCGGCGCCACGGGCGCATCATCCTCTCCCCGTCCCATCGCGGATAATTTTCGGCCGACGATCC
>CAZJRH010000412.1:0-3425 GCA_964548215.1 uncultured Nitrospirota bacterium | reverse complement strand
TGACGCAGCGGTCGCCCATAACGGATGCCCGCTACCTGATCGGAGCCGGCAAGGCGATGGAACTCCGGGATTGGTGCCGGGATGATGCCATCGACCTGGTCATTTTCAATGCCGATCTGACCCCGGCTCAGACCCGTCACCTGGAAACCTTGCTCGACGTCAAAGTCATCGACCGCACGCAGTTGATTCTGGACATTTTTGCGCAACGGGCCAGAAGCCGCGAAGGCCAACTACAAGTGGAGCTGGCCCAACTGCGCTATCTGCTGCCCCGATTGACCGGGAAGGGGATCATGCTCTCCCGGTTGGGCGGTGGCATCGGCGCGCGAGGCCCGGGCGAAATGAAACTGGAAGTGGACCGGCGGCGCATCCGTCAGCGTATTCAATCGTTGGAACGGAATCTGGCCCGCATTGCCGGCGCCCGAACGATGCACCGCCAGCACCGGAGCCAGGGGGCGGTACCCCTGGTGGCGCTGGTTGGCTACACTAATGCCGGCAAGTCCACGCTGTTCAACGCGCTGACGGGCGCCGGGGTGACGGTGGCGGATCGGCTCTTCGCCACGCTCGATCCAACGATCCGTCACGTCAGGCTGCCGCGGAAAACGGCCATCGCCCTATCGGACACGGTGGGTTTTGTCCGCCAACTGCCCCATTCGTTGATTGCGGCCTTTACCGCCACGCTGGAAGAGGTGCGCACCGCGCAATGTCTGCTGCATGTCATCGACTACAGCCACTCCGACTGGCGGGAACAGGCGGAGGCTGTGGAACGCGTGCTGGTGGAATTGGGCGTCGCGGCGATTCCCAGGATCACGGTGTTGAACAAGATCGATCGGCTGGCCGGCTCTTTCGATATGTCCGGGACGATGTTGGGGGCAGCGGCCGCCCCGGTCGGCACGCCCGCGCAACGGGCCGTCGTCCCCGTGTCCGCCCTGACGGGCCGCGGCCTGGATCAATTGCTGGAGCGGATCGAATCGCTCATGTCCGCCGGCGCGGCCGCCTACGCACTGTCCATTCCGGCAGAGCGCGGCGACGTGATTGCGCTGGCCTACGCCAAGGGACGGGTGCTGCGGCGTTCGCAGCGGGGAAACCGCGTGCGAATTGATGTGGAACTGACCGATGAAGCCATCCGCCAATGGGGTGATGCTTGGGCGCCATTTTTTGTCCCCGTCAGGCAGGCGGCCGCTCGGCGGGCGACGGTCGCCGCTTCGTCATGAGCCGGCGCCACGAATGGGTCGGGCTGGCGGTGTGGTGCCTCGTCATGGTGCTGCTGATTGAAGGGATGGACGCGTGGCTGAGCCGCCGAACAGTGCTGGGATCAAACGGTCGCCAGGCAGACGCGGCGGCGCCGGGTCACACCCTGGTCGAAGAGCCCGATGTGGTGATCACCGGGTTTCAATTTCTTCACACGCCGCCCCGGCCCGTCTCCCAGCCGGTCTGGATACTGGCGGCCGGTATGGCCGAATTGTTTGAGCGCCGGCGGGTCGTGGTGCTGCGGGACATTCATGCCACCTTCCGGCCCGAGCGGGGAAGCGGCGACGTTGTCTTAACGGGTGAACGGGGCCGGCTGGATTTGCAGCAAATGAATTTTGAGGTGATCGGCGAGAGCCGCCCGTTGTCCCTGCAGCTGGCCGATCAATACCGGCTGACGACCACCCGGCTCGTCTGGGACAATTCGGCCGGCCTACTGACGACGGACCGGTCCATTCGGCTCACCGGCCGTGAACTGACACTGACCGGCACCGGGCTGCGATGGTCGCTGACCGACGGGACGCTGGCCATTCTTCAGGATGTCGAAACCGTGATCGTGCCCTCATGAAGGGTGTTCCCCATTGGTTTAGCCTCTTGCTGCTCGCCGGGCTGGTGCCGGCGGTGTTGGTATCGGCGCTGGTGAAGGCTGATGAATCGAAGAATGATCCGGCCCACACGCCGAAGCGAAACCTCGTGCAGCCGTTTACGGTCCCGTCCGTGCCCATGACGATCACCTCCGAACGCATGATGATCCACGAAACCGAGCAGCGGGCCACCTTCGAGGGACAGGTGGTCGTGCAGCAGGGGGATCTGATGATCAAGGCGGATCGGCTGGATGTCTGGGGCAGCGGATCGGTCGAGCAGCTCGGCCCCGCCTACGGCAGCGGCAACATTTCTTCCATCAAAGCGGTCGGCCACGTGGAGGTCATCCATCAGGACCGCAGCGCCCGGGCGGACGAGGCGATCTACGATCAGGCGCGCCAGCAAATCGAACTCATCGGGAATTTAACCGGCCAGGAGGGCGGCTATCGCATTGCCGGTACGCGGATGGTGATTTATTTGCAGGAGCGGCGCAGCGTCATCGAGGGCAGCCGCGTGGTGATCCCGCCGGGTTTTGCCTCCCCCACGACCGGATCCGAGCCGCCGGCCGCCGGCGCTGCCATCACTCCCTCGACCGGTCCCTAGGCGATGGCGCTGGAAGCGACACAACTCGACCGGTGGTACGGCAAGCGCCATGTCGTCCGTCAGGTCGATTTGACGCTCAACGCCGGGGAGATTGTCGGCTTGCTCGGTCCTAATGGCGCCGGCAAGACGACCATCTTTTCGATGATCGTCGGTTTGGTTCCGCCCAGCGCCGGTCGCGTGCTCCTGGATGGAGCGGATATCACGGCGCTGCCGATTCACCGCCGGGCACGGGCCGGACTAGGGTATTTGCCGCAGGAGCCGTCGGTCTTCCAAAAACTGACGGTCGAGGAGAATTTGACCGCCGTCCTGGAGCTGACGCCGTTGCCCCGGTCCGAACAGCGCGCGCGCGCCGACGCGGTGATCGAGGAATTCAACCTGCACCGCGTGGCCCGGCAACGGGCCTACACGCTTTCGGGCGGGGAGCGGCGACGCTTGGAAATCGCCCGGGCGATGCTGACCCAGCCGCGCTATCTGCTGCTCGACGAACCGTTCTCCGGCATCGATCCGATTGTGGTCGGCGATCTGCAGAAATTACTGACCCTCATCAAGCGTAACGGGTTGGGTATTCTCATTACGGATCATAACGTGCAGGAAACCCTGAAGGTGACCGATCGAGCCTATCTCATCTACGAAGGACAGGTGTTGCACGCCGGCACGCCGGAACGGCTGGCGGCCGATCCCCGCGTGCGAGCGGTCTATTTAGGTGAGCAATTTCAGCTTCTTGGCAGGCCGCTTGACGGTCATTCCGACGGGGGCTAGACTGAGCTGAGCAGAGATAGCCATGCGCCCCAGGCTCGAACTCAAACTTACGCAAAGACTGGTCATGACGCCGCAATTGCAGCAGGCGATCAAGCTGCTGCAGTTGACCCGGCTGGAATTGACCCAGGCCATCAGCCAGGAAATGATGGAAAACCCCCTGTTGGAAGAGCCCACGGCGGAGCCATCTGAAGAGGCGACGTCTGAGCCCGGCGAGGAGCGCGCCACCGGCGAGGTTT
>CAZJRH010000411.1:0-1545 GCA_964548215.1 uncultured Nitrospirota bacterium | reverse complement strand
CCGGCGCCAGCGGCACGGCGGGAAACGCCAGCACGTCGGTGGTCCGATCGGCCCGTCGGTGCGTCCGGTTGAGGCGGCGCATCACGAGATCGTCCACGAAGGTGAGCCCGACCAGCGCCGGCGCTTGGCCGGTCACCTTCAAGAGCTTTCTCAGCAGCGAGCGGTAGACGGCTGCGGCGATCGCCACGCACCGCTGCCGGTTGGTGACGGAGATCTGCTCTGGACCCTGGCCTCTGGACCCGCTACTCTTTGGTTTTCTTTTTACCCTTCGCTTCATACCGCTCATAGGCGCGAATAATCTCTTTCAGCAGGGGATGGCGCACCACGTCCCGCTCGGTGAAATAGACAAAGGCAATGCTGGGAATATCCTTCAGAATGTCCTGGACCGCGACGAGTCCGGACGAGAGCTCCGTGGGCAGGTCGATCTGGGTGACGTCGCCGGTGACGACCACCTTGGAACGGAACCCCATCCGCGTCAGAAACATTTTCATCTGCTCGGCGGTGGCGTTTTGCGCCTCGTCGAGAATAATGAAGGAGTCGTTCAGCGTGCGGCCCCGCATATAGGCCAGCGGCACGATTTCGATATCACCCCGCTCGATCAGCCGGTTGGCCTGCTCCACGTCCATCATGTCGTGCAGCGCATCATAGAGCGGCCGCACGAACGGATCCACCTTGGCGTGCAAGTCGCCGGGCAGAAAACCCAGCCGCTCGCCCGCTTCCACGGCCGGCCGGGTCAGGATAATCCGGCTGACCTCGCGGCCGAGCAACGCCGCCACGGCCATGCCCATCGCGAGAAAGGTTTTGCCGGTACCCGCCGGGCCGATGCCGATGACGATGTCGTGATTCTTCACCGCGTCGATGTAGGCCCGCTGCGAGTCCGACTTGGGCGTCAACAATAACTTCGTGGTGGGAATGGCGGAGCCGTCCCGCGGCGCGGTGGCCGGCGCGCCCAACGCCGGAGCCGATGGGGGCCTGCGCCGGTCGTGGCGTTTTCCGCGAAACGACGGGGCCGCCCGCTCCGTCGACACCCCGGCCGACTGTTCCTGGTGCTGAACGGTCAGCACCACATCCTGCACATTCAGGCGCCCGTCGGCGCGTAACCGATGGCTGATCGCGTTGATCGCCGTTTTGGCGGCGTCCAGCGCGGCCGAGGGCCCCTTCAGGTGCAGCTCCCGGCCGCGGGCGCGAATCGACAGGCCGAGCATCCGCTCGATGACTTTCAAATGTTGATCGTAGGTACCAAACAAACTGGCCAGATCGAGATCATCAGGCAGACGGACGTGGGCGATGCCGAAGCGTTTCAATGGACGCAGCGTACTCCTGGGCGAAGTATAGCACGGCCAAAAATGGAATGTCGAATAACGAACGGAACGGGACGCGATTGGAGGGAGTTATTATTCGAAATTCGCACTTCGACATTCAAAGTAGATACCCCCGTGCAGGCCCGGGGAACTCAAAACGGCTATCAGAGTTCAAGGATTTTCTTGCGCAAGATCAACATGTCGATCGCCATGCCCCCCTTGGCCGCCAGCTTCTGCAGCAGAT
>CAZJRH010000410.1:0-4029 GCA_964548215.1 uncultured Nitrospirota bacterium | reverse complement strand
GCTGCGCGATCGAGATGATGACGGCCGTCTCGTCCCGGTACGACATCGACCGGTACGGGGCCGGCGTCTTTCGCGCCTCGCCCCGGCAGTCCGACCTGATGATCGTCTCCGGCACGGTCTGCCGGCGGATGGCGCCCTTCATCCGCAAGGTCTACGAGCAGATGCCCGAGCCCCGCTACGTGATTTCGATGGGATCCTGCGCCACGTCGGGGAATATCTACGACAGCTACAGCGTGGTGCAGGGCGTCGACCGCTTCGTCCCGGTCGACATCTACGTGCCGGGCTGCCCGCCCACGCCGGAGGCGCTCTTCGACGGCATCATGAAATTGCAGGAAAAAATCATGCGGCAGCGGGTCTTCAACGTCCCCGCCGTCACGACGAAGGTGTGACGATGCATCCCCCCATGAATCCGATCATCCAACGCATCGCGGAACAGTTCTCCGGGGAGGCGCTCGTGGTCACGGAATTTCGCGGCGATCTGTCGATCACCGTGAAAAAAACCGCGCTGCTGCCGATCGCCCGTTTTCTCAAGGAGACGCTGCACTTCGACTACATCGTGCACGTCAGCTCGGCGGACTACCCGAATGAAAAAGAACGCTTCGAAGTCATCTACGAGGTCTACTCGATCCGCCGGCGCCAGCGGCTGCGCATCAAGACGCGGGTCACCGAGGCCGACGGCGCGGTCGATTCGCTCTGCGGCGTCTGGTACGGCGCCAATTTCATGGAGCGCGAAGTCTACGACATGATGGGCATCCGGTTTCAGGGCCATCCGGACCTGCGCCGCATCCTCATGCCCGACGAGTACGAAGAGGGCTTTCCGCTGCGCAAGGATTTCCCGCTGCAGGGCCGCGGTTGGCGGGACAACTTCGAAGATTTTATGAATAAACCACCCAAAGAATCCGCGAGTCCATGACGATGGGACCGGTCAAAGACCAGACGACCGTGGCCCGGCCGGGCATCGGGGTGCGACGCCCCGATCTGCCCCTGCTGCGGACCGAGGAGATGATGCTCAACATGGGGCCGCAGCATCCGGCCACCCATGGCGTGCTGAAGATGGTCCTCGACCTGGAGGGGGAGCGGATCGTGAAGGCGACGCCGGTGCTGGGCTTCCTGCACCGCGGCGTGGAAAAACTGGCCGAGCACGGCACCTATCACCAGTTCATCCCCCACACCGACCGGCTCGACTACGTCTGCGCGATGTACAACAACTTCGCCTACGTGCGGGCGGTGGAAAAACTGCTCGACCTGAAGGTGCCGCCGCGGGCGGAATATCTGCGCACGATCGTCGCCGAAACCCAACGGATCATCGGCCACCTCTTCTGGCTGGGCACGCAGGCGCTCGACATCGGGGCGATGACCGTCTTCTTCTACACGTTCCGGGACCGTGAAATTCTGCTCGACTGGTTCGACGAGCTGTGCGGCGCCCGGCTGACGACCAGCTGGTACCGCATCGGCGGCGTCGAGCGCGATTTCACGCCGGAGCTGATCGCCAAGCTCACCAAATTCATGGACGAATTTCAGGGCAAGATCGACGAGTGCAACACGCTGCTCGACAAAAACCGCATCTGGCTGGGGCGCACCAGGGGCATCGCCGTCATCTCGGCGGAGGACGCCCTGAGCTTCGGCCTGAGCGGCCCGACGCTGCGCGGCTCCGGCGTCGACTACGATCTGCGCAAGTATGAGCCCTACGGCGCCTACGACCAGGTGGAGTGGAGCGTGCCCTTGGGCCGGAACGGCGACACCTACGACCGGTATTGGGTCCGGATCGAGGAGATGCGCGAAAGCTGCAAGATCGTCAAGCAATGTCTGAAAAAAATGCCCGACGGCCCCTACCTGGCTGACGCGCCGACGGTCGTGCTGCCGTCCAAGGACAAGGTGTTCAACACGCTGGAAGCGATGATCATCCAGTTCAAGCTCTTCACCGAGGGCTTCAAGACCCCGAAGGGCGACATTTACTGCGGCACCGAGGCGCACAAGGGCGAGTTGGGCTTCTACATCATCAGCGACGGCGGCAGCCATCCCTATCGGCTGAAGATCCGGGCGCCGTCGTTCATTCACCTGGGCGCGTTCGACCACATGGCCCGCGGCTACATGCTGGCCGACATTGTGACGATTTTTGGAACGTACGACGTGGTGATGGGGGAGTGTGATCGCTAATGGCTGAAGAACAGAAACCTACCGCCACCGCACCGGCGATCGGGACAACGGCGACGCCTGCGCCGGTGGCGCCGGCTGCGCCCCCGCCGATCTACGACGACGCGGGCAACGAACTGGTCGAGCTGATGGTCGACGAACAGTTGATCCGGGTGCCCAAGGGCACGCCGATCTACGACGCGATCACCGGCATGGGCAAAATCATTCCCGCGATGTGCTATCACCACACCTTCGCGCCCTTCGGCTCCTGCGGCATCTGCCTGGTCGAGGTGGAGGGCAAGAAGGCGCCGGTCCGCTCCTGCTCCTCCAACGTCGCGCCCGGCATGGTGGTGCGCACCGACACGCCCGCGCTGTTTCAGTCCCGGAAAAAGGGCGTCGAAAAACATCTCTCCACCCATCCGCTCGACTGTCCCGTCTGCGACGCCGACGGCCGCTGCGAGCTGCAGGACATGTCCTACGCCTTCGGCATCAGCGACGTGAAAAATGTGAAACAGAAAGGCATTCCGGAGGACCGCCGCAGCCTGGTGCTCGACTTCAACATGAACCGGTGCATCCTCTGCGCCCAGTGCATCAACGTCTGCAAGGACGTGCAGCAGGTGGACGCCCTGCAGTTTCTCAAAAAGGACGGCTTCACCCACGTGGTGGCCAAGGGCGACACGGCGCTCCACTGCGAATTCTGCGGCGACTGCCTGTCGATCTGTCCGGTCGGCGCGATCACCAACAAGTTCGCCAAATATCTCTACAAACCCTGGCAGCTCGTCTCCACCACCACGACCTGCGGCTACTGCGGCGACGGCTGCGAGATGATCATCGACGCCAAGGAGCAGGAAGTGACCCGGGTCCGCTCACCCTTCACCTGGAAATCGAAATGGGGCACAAAGGAGGACACGCTGGGCGGCCACGGCGGCATCTGCGTCAAGGGGCGTTTCGGCTTCCAGCATATCAACAGCACCGAGCGGCTCAAGCAGCCGCTGGTGCGCCGGGGCGACGGCTGGGCGCCGACGAGCTGGTGGGAAGCGACGGATCTGATCGCCAAGCAGTTCGCCGAGATCAAGACACAGCACGGCTCCGACGCCATCGCGGGACTGGTCTCCGCCCGCCTGACCAACGAAGAACTCTATCTCTTTCAAAAATTCATGCGGGCCGTCATCGGCACCAACCAATTCGACAGCACCGCCCGCTACGGCCAGAGCAATTTCACCCAGGCCCTGCAGTCGTCGCTTGGGGTTCTCCGGCTCATGAACAACTACGAAGAGCTGACGCTGGCCAGCACGATCCTGGTGATCGGCTCGGACATCACCGAGGCCAATCCCATCACCGCGCTGCGGGTCAAGGAGGCGATGCGCTATTACAAGGCCACGGTGATCGTCGCCAACCCGGTGAAAACGAAAATGGCCGAGCTGGCCACGCATCATCTGGCCATCCGGCCGGGGACGGAAGGCCTCTTCTTGCAGGGCATCGTGCGTGCGCTGCTGGCAAAAGATCTCGTCGATCCGGCCGTGATCCAGGCGAATCCGGCCCTGGTGATCGCCTTGCGGCAGGCAACCGGCGCCTGGACGGATGCGGCGCTCACTCAGGCGACGGGCATCGAGGCGTCCACGTTTGAAGAGATCGCCGGCCTGCTGGCCGCGGGGCCACGCACGATCCTCATCTGCGGCGAAGGGCTGCTCAAACAACCGGGCGGCTACGCCGACGCGTTGACGCTGATCGAGGCGGCCGCGCTGTGCGGCGCCCTGACCCGGCCCGGCAGCGGCGTGATGGCGATGCAGGAAGAAAATAATGAGCAGGGCCTGATCGATTTCGGCGCGGTGCCCGAGCTGCTGCCGGGGCCGGCGCCGGCGACCGATCCGGCCGCCCGGTTGCGCGCGGCCGCGC
>CAZJRH010000409.1:0-8155 GCA_964548215.1 uncultured Nitrospirota bacterium | reverse complement strand
ACCCCCCTTTTCCACAGGCCGCGCTGCTGTTGCCTGGCCTGCGTTTCAAGCTTCACCCACGACTCCTGGCTGGTCGCTTCCAGCGGGCCGGCGGCCTGCTCCACATAGAGCAGCCCCTGCGTTACCAGGCCGGTGCCCAGCGCGACGCGGTCTTCACCGCAGAGGGCCAGCGTCGCTTGGGTCAGATCGGCAGCGACCGTGCGCCCCTCCAGGTGGCGCTTTAAATAGTCGACGAACTCCTCATTGAGCGCGAAATAGTCCGGTTGGTCCGGCGAGGGGGTGGGCAGGAAGGGCTGCGGGGCGATCAGTTCGACGATTTTGCCGTTGGCGAGACGGAGCGTACGCTGGTTGAGCACCTGCGCGATCGCCACCCGGCCGCTGCAGGCGGCCGAGATGGCCGGAGACGACCGGGTGTCGGATGACGACAACGCCGAGCAGCCGCCGGCGGCCGCCAGCGCGGCGACGAGCCAGAACGAGACGGTGAATGGTACTGGAAATCGGACATCACACCTCACTTCGTTCGGTGTAAATGGAGAGTGATCAGGCGGCATGCGCAACACGCGGATTACCGCCCCGATCGGCTCGCGCGGGATGATTTGCCCGGCGCGGCGGCGTCGGCCTGGCGGCGCGCCCCGGGGGATTTTCGCGGCGATTTGGGCAGACGAAGCACCGGCGCCGCACCGCTCGGTTTCAAGTAGCCCAGTTTGAGCCGTCCGGAGGCCAGCAGCCGGTTGGCCTCCTGATACCGTTCCGGCGTGCCCAGGTCCATCCAGGCGCCTTTCATGACGTAGCCGAACAATTTTTCGTCGCGCTGGAGCATGGCGATATAAATGTCCGTGATGGAGGAAAACCCCTTGTCGGGAATCCACTCGAGCACCGACGGCTCCAGGATATGCGCGCCCGTGAACATAAACTGCCGCAACGGCCCGCCCGTCTGGCTGCCGCGCCCCAGTATGCGGCGCACCCGGTCCCGCCCGTCGAGCTCGATCGCGCCGTAGGCGGCCACGTCGGGGTCGGCCCGAAGCACCATGCTCACCGTCGCCTTCCGGCGATGGTGATATTCGACCAGCTTGTCCAGATTCAGATCGATCAGGATGTCGCTGTTGATCAGCAGAAACGTGCCGCCGGACAGAAACACAGCGGCATGTTTGATGCCGCCGCCGGTGCCAAGGATCTGCTGCTCCCACGAGTAACGGATCTTCATGCCCAGGGCGGCGCCGTCGCCGAGGGCATCGGCGATTTTCTTTCCGTGATGATGCAAATTGATGATCACTTCGGTGATGCCGTACCGTTTCAGGAGCAGCAGCGTGTAGTGAATCAGCGGCCGGTCGCCGACGGGCAGCAGGGGCTTGGGCAGGTCGCTGGTCAGCGGCCGCAGGCGCGTGCCGAAGCCGGCCGCCAGGATCATGGCTCTCATCGGCGGGCCTTCATGCGGCCAGTTCCGGGACCAGAGGCGCCAGCAGGTCGTGCAGCGGCTTCAGCTCGGGATAGCGCCGGCAATTGGCCCGGACGTTGTCGAGCGTGCGGGGGATGGAGGGCAGAAAGTTCGGATTCCCCTTCACCCGATCAATATAGACGAACCGGCCGGCGGCCTTCAGATTGCGCTGCACGCTGGCTAGATCGAACAGCCGGCGGAAGGCGGTCCGGTCGGCCACGGGCCGTCCGGCCTGCCCGGACAGCGTCGCGTAATCCTCCAGCAATTGATCGATCAGCTCGCCGGGCAGCGCGATGTAGGAATCGCGCAGCAGCGACGCCAGGTCATACTGCGGCGGCCCCAGCAGCGCGTCCTGAAAATCGATCATCCAGAGTTTCCCCTCGTGCACCAGCAGATTGCGGCTGTGGTAGTCGCGGTGTGTGAAGCAGCGGGGCTGCGCCGCCAGCTCGGCCGCAATCGGTCGAAAGGCCGACTGCAGGGCTTCTCGCTGCTTGGGCGGCAACGCGCCGCCCCGGCGGACCTCGATCCCATACTCGACGAAATGATCGAATTCCCACATCAGCAGCGCCTCATCGAAGCTGCGGCCGAAGGCCAGACAGCGGGCATCGGGCGGCGTGGTGGCCAGCGTTTGCAGCCGCACCAATTCCTCGATCGCCTGGCGATAGAGGGCGCGCATGGCGTCGGCCGATTGACCGGCGACCGCCTGGCTGAGCAGATGGTCGCCCATATCCTCGAGCAGCAGCCAGCCAAGCGGGGCGTCATAGTGAAACAGTTGCGGCACGCGCAGTCCCCGGCCGTGCAGGTGGCGCCAAATATTTAGAAAGGGCAGCTCGTCGGCGGCCCGGGCCGCGGCATTGACCGCTTCTTCCGAAGCCTTGAAGGCTTCAGGATCAGCGAGCACCATCAAAATAGCGGTGCGTTGCCCTGCGCCGATGCGGAAATAGCGGCGGTTGGAGGCGTCACCCGGCAGCGGCGCGATCGTGATCGGTTGATCGGGCCAGTGCAGAGTATGGACGACTCGGCGCTGCACCTGTTCGCGCTGCGCGGGGGTGATGTCTTGTGGAGAATGTGTCATGCTCGACGACGATCAACAGGGGTTGAGAATAATTGTGCCATCACTTTCATAATTTCGCAAGCTATGAAATAATCGTCGGCGGATGAGTCGTTACATCTTCCGTCGTCTTCTGCTGGCGCTGCCCGTGCTCCTGGGGGTGGCGACGCTCGTCTTCCTGTTAATCCATCTGATTCCCGGCGATCCGATCGACCTGATGCTGGGCGAGACGGCGCGCGAGGCCGACAAGGAGCAGTTGCGCCGCGAGTTGCGCCTGGATCGTCCCCTGCCCGAGCAGTATGGCGCCTTCCTGTCGGGTCTGATCCGCGGCGATCTGGGGCAATCGCTGCACAGCCATCAGCCCGTGGCGGTCGCGATCGGCCAGCGGCTGCCGGCGACGGCGGAGCTGGCGTTGGCCGCGTTGCTGTTCGCCTGCGCCCTGGCGCTGCCCCTTGGCATGCTCTCCGCCGTGCGACGGGACACCGGTTGGGATTACGCCGCGCTGTCGTTCGCGATGCTCGGCGCGGCGATGCCGAATTTCTGGCTGGGCCCGTTGTTGATCATGGGCTTCGCCCTGGGACTCGACTGGCTGCCGGTCTCGGGCCGCGACGGCTTGGGAGCCGTGATTCTGCCGGCCGTGACGCTGGGCAGCGGCATGGCGGCGATCCTGATGCGGATGACCCGGGCCAGCCTGCTCGATGCGTTGGGTCAGGATCACGTCATGGTGGCGCGGGCCAAGGGGCTGGCGCCCTTGCGTGTGCTGGTGCGGTACGGGTTGCGCCCCGCCGCGCTGCCCCTGTTGACGCTGATCGGCCTGCAGCTTGGGGCGTTGCTGGCCGGCGCGATCATCACGGAGACGATCTTTGCCTGGCCCGGCTTGGGCCGGTTGACCGTGCAGGCGATTCTGAGCCGTGACTATCCGCTGGCGCAGGGCTGCGTGCTGGTGATCGCCGCCGGCTACGTGTTGGTGAACCTGCTGACCGATCTGCTCTATGCCGTTGCCGATCCGAGGATCCGGTATGGCCGGTAAGCGGCGCCGTCCGCTGCTCGTGATCGGGCTGTCCGTCATGGGGCTGCTGGTGGTTGCGGCGCTGCTGGGTCCCTCAATGTCGACCCAGGCGCCGTCGGAGCAGCGGCTGGCCGAGGGCTTGCGCGGCCCGTCGTGGGAGCATCCGTTGGGGCAGGATCGGCTGGGGCGCGATCAATTGAGCCGCTTGCTGACGGGCGCGCGGGTGTCGCTGCTGGTCGGCGGCGCCGTGGTCGGCGTTTCCCTGCTGCTCGGATTGCTCGTCGGCGGTCTGGCGGGATTGACGGGCGGCTGGGTGGACGAAGGGCTCATGCGCCTGACGGATATTGTGCTGGCGTTTCCCGGCCTGCTGCTGGCCATCGCCCTGACGGCCGTGCTCGGGCCGGGCTTGGATCACGTTGTGCTGGCGCTCTGTTTGATGGGATGGGTGGGCTATGCCCGGCTGGTGCGCGGACAATTATTGGCGTTGCGCGAGCAGGAATATGTGCTCGCGGCCCGTTCGATCGGCGTGGGGCCGCTCCGGCTCTTCGGCCGCCATTTGCTGCCCAATCTGGCCGGCCCGCTGCTGGTGGAGGCGTCGTTCGGGATGGCCGGCGCCATCGTGGCCGAGGCTAGTTTGAGTTTTCTCGGGCTGGGCGTGCAGCCGCCGGCGCCGAGCTGGGGATCGATGCTGGCCGAAGGGCGCGCCTACGGCCTGCTGGCGCCCCATTTGACGCTGGCGCCAGGGCTGGCTATTATGATGGTAGTCTTAGGATTGAACCTCCTGGGCGATGGACTGCGGGATGCCTTGGAGGCGCGCGGTCGCTAGTCCATCCACCGTGTTATCGATCCGGCTGACATGCGGAGTGCAATGAAACAGCAGCGACTTTCTTCTTCCATCAGTGTGTGCGGCCTCCTGCTGGCCATCGTGCTGGCCGGCTGCCAGGGTAATCCCCAGGAGCGCAAGGCCGCCCATCTGCAGCGGGCCGAGCGCTACATGCAGCAGACTGAGTATTCGGCCGCCATGATCGAGCTGAAAAATGCCATCCAGATCGATCCCGCCGACGCGCAGGCCCACTACAAATTGGGTGTGACCTATCTGCGCATGGGACAGGTGGCGAATTTTGTGCAGGCGCACCGGGCATTCTTGAGCAGCGTGGAGCTGAACCCCTCGTTATGGGAGGCGCAGATCAAAATCGGCGAACTCCACCTCTGGGCCGGGGAGCATGACAAAGCGGCGGAAAAAGCCGACCTTGTCCTCCGGGCCGATCCGCGTCACCTGGAGGCCTTGACCCTGCGCGGCAACATTTTTGCCGCGCAACGCGACACCGCCCGGGCCATCGCCGAGTATCAGAAGGCCGTCGATATCAATCCCAAACAGATTTCGTTCTATCTGACGATTGCCGCGCTCTATGCGACCGACGGCGATCTGAAGGCCGCCGAAACGCAATACCGGCGCGCCCTGTCCGTCGACGACCGGTCGATCGACGCGCGCCTGGCGCTGGCCGCGTTTTATGGCGCGCAGCAGCAGCATGAGCGCGCCATTCGGGAGCTTCGCGCGGCCCTTGAGCTGGATCCTCAAAACAGCCGCCTCCGGCTGCAGGCGGCGAGCTTTTATGTCGCTTGGGGAAAGTTGTCGGACGCGGAAGCGGCCTACCGGGAGGCGATCGCGCTCGATCCGAACGAGCTGGAGGCCCGGACGCAACTGGCCGATTTCTACGCCGGGACGGGACGCGTCGAGGAGGCATTGGCCGAATACGGGGCGGCGGAACGGGCCGCGCCAAAAACGCTCGTTCCGAAGCGCCGGCGGGCCGAACTGCTGCTGAATCAGCACCGCTTTGATGAAGCCGGGCTGCTGATCGATGAAATTTTGCGAGCGGAGTCCGGTGACTTGGATGGCCTGTTCTTGAAGGGACGCCACCATCTGGCCCTGTCAGAGCCGCAGGCGGCCATGGAACAATTTCAGCGGGTCGTGCAGGATCGGCCGACCTTCGCCCCCGGCCATTACTATCTGGGCGTGACACACATGCGGAATCGGAATCCGCAATTGGCCAAGGCGGCGCTGACGGAAGCGCTCACGTTGCTCCCGGATTATCTTGAGGCCCGCCTCGCGCTGGCTGAACTCCATCTGGCCTCGCGGGATTTCGCGCTGGCCGCCGAGCAGGCCGGCAAAGTGCTGGACTCGCACCCGAACCATCCGGCGGCACACCTGCTGATCGGCCGCGCCTATCTGGCCCAGCAACAGCCGGAGACGGCCATTCGTGCATTCAAATCAGCGCTGGCGCAGTCACCCAGCGACCCGTTGAGCCATTATCATCTGGGGGTGGCCTACAGGGCCCAGGGGCGTATTCGAGAGGCGCTGGCGGAGCAGGAAACGGCGCTGCGCCTCGATCCCCGACTGACCGACAGCCTGGCTGAAATTGCCCGGCTGTATGCCGCCGAAGGCAACCCGGGGCAGGCCATCAAGCGGAGCGAGGCTTACCTGGCGAGCGCGCAGCATCGCCCGGAGGTCACGGCCTCGATCCATCTGCTGCTGGGCCAGCTTCACCGACAAATGCGGCAATTCGACCAATCGGAGCATCACTATCGGCAGGCGATCGCGGCGGAGAAAAATTTTCTGCCGGCCTATCTGGACTTGGGTGCGCTGTACGCCATGCAGGGAGCATTTGATCGGGCCATCATCCAGTACCGCCAGGCGATTTCAACGGATTCCCGATTTGCGCCGGCCTATGTGCTGTTGGGCATGCTCTATGATGCGAAGGCCGACCGCCGGGAAGCCAACCGCCAGTATGAAAAGGCGCTGGAGATCGATCCGCAACTGGCGCCCGCCGCCGCCAATCTGGCTTGGAACTACGCGGAACATGGAGGCAATATTGACGTGGCGCTCTCGTTGGCTCAGCGGGCGAAAGAGCGCCTTCCGGACGACCCCAGCATCTCGGACACCCTAGGATGGATCTACTATAAAAAGAACGCCTACCTGAAAGCGATCTCGCTGCTAAAAGAGAGTGCGGAGAAGCTCACCACCAACCCGGTGGTCCGCTATCATCTGGGCATGGCCTATTATAAAAATGGCGAGCTTGTTGAAGCCAAGCGTGAGCTCGAGGCGGCGCTTCGGCTTCATGCGACGTTCCCCGGCGCCGATGAAGCCAAGCAAGTGCTTGCCAGCCTCTCATGGAGCACGGCGCAATAAAAAACCGGCGGGCCTGCATCAGCCCGCCGGTTTGAAGGCGCCCTCTCGAATGGTTTTGCTTAGTTCGCCGCCGCCCGTTTGGCAGCCAACCGCTTCCGTCGCCAGAGTCCCAGTCCTGCCAGGCCTGAGCCCAGCAGGGTGAGCGAGGCCGGCTCTGGCACGGGCGGAGGCGGTAAGTCCGCGGTCAGACTGCTTTGATTCCACACATACCTGACGCGAGGATTGGTTGGTGGACCGGTAATCTGCGGATACGCGAACTGAAGATGATAGTTTTGCGCATTGAATGCGCTGGTGGTAAGGAATGTAAAGCTGAAGCTGTAAGGAGTGGTTTGATAGGGCAGCCCCAAACCGTACGAAGTGGCGTTGGCCCCATTGCTGCCGGTGCCGTTGGCATAGCTGCCGATCCAGCCGCCGCCCGAAGAGACTTCAGCCCAGTTTAAAGGAAGCGCGGAGGGCAAGATGGTCGTGCCATTGCTGGCCGGCTGCCACTCGAAACCGACAATGCGATAGTTCGCCAGCGCCGTCGCCGCGCCTGCTTCCGTGCTCCATTGCAGCTCCCAGGCCTGGGCATGAAGCCCCGCGCCTTCGCCACCGATGGACGACAGAATCGATGCGGTGGCCCAAGTGTTCGGAGCCGTGATGTTGAACGGAACGGCGAGGGCCCGATTAACGCTGAAGAAGGCCGGCATCAACAATGTGAGAAGCCCGATGAAGACTCTTTGAAGTATGGTCATTTTTCCTACCCCCTTTGTGAGACAATTATAATCGTTCCTGTAATAAGCAATGACCATGCCAAGGTAGTTAATTTTGTTGGATTCTGGCTCTATTTACTTAATAATAGTAGGTATTTTGCTCGTTACCAGTTGCTGCCATAGCGAGGCGTATCGGCGGGGAACCATGCAACTGTCGCCCTTGCCTGCGGAATGGGGCGGCGCACAGGCGCACTGAACAGAACAATGATGAAATCCACGGATAATGCAGAGTTTTTGACTCATGGCCGATTGTCAATTTTCCCGTCGGTCTCACACCCTACAGGCGTATCGCCCGTTTGGTGATGATTTCATGCAGCGCCTGGCGGCTGAGGCCAAGCTCGGCTGCGGCCCGTGTGATGTTGCCATTATGTTTTGTCAGGGCGGCAAGCACCAATTCCCGCTCCGTCTTCTCCTTGGCTTCCCGAAGCGATGGTGCTGGCTCCTGAGCCGTTGCCAACTCCAGATCGGCGGCGGTGACGTACCGGCCTTCGGCCATGATCACGCCCCGCTTGACTCGATTTTCCATCTCCCGGATGTTGCCGGGCCATTTGTAGGCTTGGATGGCATCCCATGTTTCTGGGGCAAGGCCTTTGAGCGGTTTTTTTTCCTCGGCCGTCGCTCGCTCAAAAAATGCCTGTGCCAGCAGCATGACGTCACGACCGCGTTCCCGCAGGGGCGGGATGCCGATGGTGACGACCCGCAGCCGGTAGTACAGATCCTC
>CAZJRH010000408.1:0-2846 GCA_964548215.1 uncultured Nitrospirota bacterium | reverse complement strand
GCCCTGATCCTGCTGGCGATCAGCCTCTTCATCGCGGAGATCAAGATCACGAGCTACGGATTGCTGACGGTTGGCGGCGCCATCGCCATGTTTCTGGGCTCGGTCATGCTGATGAAGAGCGATCTGCCCTACATGCGCATCTCGCTCAAGGTCATCATCCCGTCCGTGCTGGGCACGGCGCTTTTTTTCCTGTTTGTGGTCGGTATGGCGCTTCGCTCGCTGAGCGCCAAACCGGTCACGGGCGCGGAGGAGTTGATCGGGGCGCGCGGCGTGGCGCGCAGCGATCTGGCGCCGACGGGCATGATTTTCGTGCATGGGGAGCTGTGGGAGGCGCGCAGTCATGAGACAATCCCGCAGGGAGAGGAAGTCGAAGTGACGGGGATGGAAGGACTCCGGTTGCACGTGAAGCGGGCGACCGGGGCCGGACAAACAATCAGTTGATGATCGTGGCTGTCTAACAGGAGGTTTCAGATGGGGCAACTGCTGTTCACGCCGGTCAGCATCATTCTCGCGATTTTCGTTATTCTGCTTCTCAACGGCGTGCGGGTGCTGCGCGAATACGAGCGGGCGGTCATCTTCCGGCTCGGGCGCGTCGCCCGGGCGCTGGTGGGCGGCACCGGCCCCGGGCTGATTGTGCTGATCCCCTTCATCGACAAGATGGTCAAGGTCAGCCTGCGGCTGGTCACCATGGACGTGCCGCCGCAGGATGTGATCACGCGGGACAACGTCTCGGTCAAGGTCAACGCGATCATCTACTTCCGGGTCGTCGATCCGCAACGCGCCATCGTCCAGGTTGAAGATTACCTCTATGCCACGTCGCAGATCGCCCAGACCACGCTGCGCAGCGTCTTGGGGCAGGGCCAGTTGGACGACCTGCTCGCGAAGCGGGAGGAGATCAACGCCCAACTGCAGCGGATCATCGACCAGCAAACGGAACCCTGGGGCATCAAGGTGACGGCGGTGGAGGTCAAGAACGTCGATCTGCCCCAGGAAATGGTCCGCGCCATCGCCAAGCAGGCGGAGGCGGAGCGGGAGCGGCGGGCCAAGGTGATTCACGCGCTGGGCGAATTCGAGGCGGCGCAGAAATTATCGGACGCGGCCGACATCGTATCGGTCAACCCGACGACGCTGCAACTGCGGTATCTGCAGACGCTCACCGAGATAGCCGCCGAAAAAAATTCGACGATCATCTTCCCGGTCCCGATCGATCTGTTGTCGACGCTGATGAAGCGCTCGTAAGAATGCCGCTCACTCGGTGAACATCAGCCCCGCCTCACATCCGGCCGCGCCGTTCGATCTGACCAGGCGGTTGCGTCAATGGCTCACGCCGGCGCGCTACTCGCCGGTCGCCGTCCTGATCGCCGGCTTTGCGGTGATGATCCTCATCGGCACGCTGCTGCTCGCGCTGCCCTGGGCCGCGGCCGACGGACGGAGCATCGGCCTGATCGACGCGTTGTTCACGGCCACGTCGGCGGTGTGCGTCACCGGCCTGATCGTCAAGGATACTCCCGTCGATTTTTCACTCTTCGGTCAAATCACCATTCTGTTTCTGTTTCAGCTCGGCGGACTCGGTTATGCGGGCTCGGCCATGTTGCTGGGATTGGTGATCGGCCGGAAGTTTGGGCTGCGTCAGCGGATGATGGTCAAGCAGGCCTTGAACCTGCTCAGCATGGACGGGCTGGTGAAGTTCGTGCGCTGGCTGATCCTGTGCACGGTGTTGATTGAAGGAACGGCGGCGCTGTTGCTGACCCTCCGGTTGCTGCAGGATCTGCCGCCGTTGCAGGCGGCCTACACGGGCACGTTTTTGGCGGTCTCCGCCTTCAATAACGCCGGGTTTTCACTCTTTTCAGACAGTCTGGTCCGGTATCAGACTGATTGGACGGTCAATCTGATCATCGGCGCCGCCGTGGTGCTCGGGGGGATCGGTTTTATCGTTCTGTACGAGCTGCACCGCTATGCGCGGGGGATGATCTTTCGGGTCTCGGTGCACACCAAACTCGCCATCGTCTCCACCGCGGTCTTGGTGTCGCTCGGGGGAGTGAGTTTGTGGCTGTTGGAGGGAAACAATCCCAACAGCCTGGCCGGCCTCGGTTGGGGGGGGCAGGCGACGGTCAGCTTTTTTCACAGCGTGGCCTCGCGGACCGCGGGCTTTGCGACGACCGACATCGCGCAGTTCCAGGGCGCCTCGCTCTATCTGCTGATCCTGCTGATGCTGATCGGCGGCTGCCCCGCCAGCACCGCCGGCGGCATCAAGGCGACCGCGGTGGGCGTGATGTTTGCGACCGTGTGGAGCATCGCCCGGGGGCGGGAGGAAGTGGTGCTGTTTCACCGCCGGCTGCCGTTTGAAGTGGTGGCAAAAGCCTTCTTGCTGGCGTTCATGGCGTTCGGCCTGGTGACGGGCGCCACGCTGCTGCTGCTCACGGTCGAGCGGCTCGATTTTGAGCGCTTCCTGCCGGCGCTCTTCGAAGTCGCCTCCGCGTTCGGCACGGTCGGTCTCTCGACCGGCGACGGCGGCGTGCTCAGCTATTCGGCGACGTTCGACACGCTGGGGAAGCTGGTCATCGTGGCGGTCATGTTCATCGGGCGGTTGGGTCCGATCACGCTCGGCATGATCGTGGTCGCCCGGGCGGAGCGTCTGGTGCGATATCCGGAAGAAAAAGTGTTGATCGGGTAGGCGGTGGTATACTGTGAGCCAGGCGACCTCGGTGCGTGAGGGGAGGTAACGACGATGCGTCAAATTGCGGTGATCGGGCTGGGACGGTTCGGATTTCACGTTGCCGAGACGCTGATCAAGCTGGGACATGAAGTGCTGGCCATCGACCGGGACGAGGAGCAGGTGGCCCGCG
>CAZJRH010000407.1:0-1617 GCA_964548215.1 uncultured Nitrospirota bacterium | reverse complement strand
GAAAATGGGACGTGTCCCCATTTTTGCCCCGGGGGCAGAATGAAACTGACCCACTACCTATCGATGGGCACTGGTAAAGTTTGAACCCGAAGTGCGGGCACACAACCCCGCTCGCCCTGAGCTTGTCGAAGGGCGAGGCCGTTCGTGGTTCGACAGGCTCACCACGAACGGGTTTTCTGGGCAAACCTTACCAGTGCCTATCGATGACACGGATTGACATCATGGCAAAAGAAGCATTATCGTAGCCCATCGTCTCGGTGCAATCCGCGGGAGGTCCCGGCATGGCAGGAGAACCGAAAATCGCATCGTTTCCCAACGGCGTCAAGGTCATCAAGTGGAGCCGGAAGGAGGAGCCGACGGCCGAGAACGTGGCCGAGGAGATGAAGCGGTTTGGCTTCACGGTTTACGATCTTCAGACGATCGGCCCGTGGTTCGAGCGCAGCCGCCACGCGCATGACCATGAGGAGATTCGCGCCGCCGTCTCCGGCGTGACGACGTTTCATTTCGACGAACTCCCCATCACGATCGAGGCGGGGGATATTTTGTTCATTCCCGGCGGGCTGCCGCACGAGGTGCTCAGCCACAACGGCCGGCCTTTCTCTGCCTACAAGGGCTCGCGGAGCGGGGAGCGCAAGGTGACCGAGCACGGCAATGCCAAGGGTAGCGTCGAAGATTTGGCGCACAAGAAGAAAGTTTCACAATAAAATAACTGATACATGAAAGTTCGAGAAGCTATTCGATTAATTGAGCGCGATGGTTGGTTTCTGGTGACAACGAAGGGAAGTCATCGGCAATTTAAAAATCCGGCGAGGAAAGGTCGTGTCACCATTGCAGGAAATCTTGGAGATGAGCTTGCGAAGGGCACGCTCAACAGCATCCTTAAACAAGCCGGATTAAAGGAGAAAAAGGAATGAAATACCCGGTTGTTATTGAAAAAGCCAGAAAAAATTACTCTGCTTATTGCCCCGATCTTCCAGGATGTGTTGCGACGGGGCGGACGCCTGCGGAGGCGAAGCAGCGAATTAAGTCGGCGATTGCCTTGCATATTGAAGGCATGAAAGAAGATGGTCTGTCAATCCCAGAGCCCTCTTCAGCCGTTGCCTACGTAACGATTGCAGCCTAAACTGGACTGATGAATTTAATCTGTCTTGACCTCGACGGCACGCTGGAGGATAGCCGCGCCGACATGACGGCCGCGGCCCGCCGCGTGCGCGCGCAACTGGGCCTGCCGGTGCGCTCAGACGGCGCGCTGCGACCGTGGGTCAATAAAGGGATGGATCAGCTCTATCGTGCCTGCTTCGACGATTACATCGCGGGCGACGAGGCGCGGCTGGGCAACGTCCGCCTTCGGTATGAAACCGATTATTTTGAGCATGTGGCGATCGAGACACGTCTGTATCCTGGTATCGCGCCGGCCGTCGAGCAATTGGCGGCGCTGGGCTCGCTGGCCTGCGTGACCAACAAGCCGGAGCGAATTTCATGGCGGCTGCTTGAAGTCTTGGGCGTGAGCAAATTATTCAATACGGTGATCGGCGGCGACACCTGTCCGAAAACCAAGCCCGATCCGATGGTCATGGGGGCGGCTGCCCGTCGATGCGGTTTTGATCGATCCGGGGG
>CAZJRH010000406.1:0-8142 GCA_964548215.1 uncultured Nitrospirota bacterium | reverse complement strand
GGTTTTACCTCGAAGATGGGACCAGCGCCGGATTTAATATCGCCGAGGACACGTTGATCACGTTTCTCGACAATATTCCGGCCGATGGAGTTCGCACCGTCTATGTGGTGAGCGACATTCCGGCGGGGCCCGCAAACGGCGACATTTCCAGCGGCACGCTTACCGCGGTCGCGAACAGCGACGGGACCGGCGGCGCCGCCAATGACTACACGGAAACCGCGGGCACGGACACGCCAGGCGTCGTCGACACGGTCCTTGGTGACGTGGCCGGCGACACGGATGGCGCTCGTGACGGACGCCACAGCGATGATGACGCCTACCGGGTCGTCTCCACGACGATTACGGTGACCAAGACGTCCCGGGTGGTCAGCGATCCGTTCAATGGCACGACCGATCCCAAGGCCATTCCCGGCGCGGTGATCGAGTTTTGCGTCCAGGTGGCGAACGCGGGGGCGACCGGCGCCACCAATGTGGTCGTCAATGACAGCCCTCCGGCGAACACGACCTACGTGGCGGGGAGCATTGTCGCCGGCGGAACGGTGACAGCCGGCGCCTGCAACGCGGATGGCACGGCTGAGGATGATGATAGCGTGGGGGCGGATGAAAGCGATCCCAATGGCGGTAGCATCATTGCCGGCGCGTTGAGCACCACGGTGCCCAATCTGGCCGCTGGTGCGACCACGGCATCCCGTTTCCGGGTCACCATCGATTAACCCGGATGCGCCCTCATACGGGCGGGGAGTGGGACAGCGGAGAGTCGTTCTGCTGTCGGCCCCGCCCGAGATGATGGCTGCGGGGGTGCCGTGATGCCAGGCCGTTGCTCCACAGCAAGGCCCCCGGCGGTTTCGGTTGCCGCCCTGGCGGCATTCTGCCTGATCGCCGGCCCGCTGCCGGCGTCAGCAACGACCATTACCAACGTTGCTACGGTGACGTATGAGATCGGGGCGACCAGCGAGTCGGTCGACTCCAATCTTGTGACGATTCCCGTTCTTCCGTCTCCAACGCCGGCGACGGTCACGTTCTGGCAGTATGCGCCGGGCGCTCCCTCCAGCACGCCGACTCCCGCCGATGGCGGCCTCTGTCAGACCAGCCCGAGCGTTTTTGTCCCACTGCCGTTGCCGACGGATCTCTCCGGCAGTGTGATCAACACGGCGTCCGTGCCGATTCTCCAGACCGGCGTCTATCACGCCGGCGAAGCGATCTTTCTCACGCTGGCTGACGGCAATCGAAATCTCGACCCGGCCGTGCGCGATGTGGTGGAGGTGCGCGTGACCACGTCGACGGGCGATGAAGAACTGCTTCGCTTGCAGGAAACGGGCCCCGACACGGCTCTCTTTGCCACGGCGATCCAGAGCGCGGCCATCCCGCCGGCGCCGACGGCCTTCGATTGCCGCCTGTCGGTCGATTCCGAGAGCAGGATCTTCGCCGATTACACCGACAGTTTTTACCCGACGGATCAGGCGGCGGCCGACGTGCTCGTTGATCCGCTTGGCATTGTGTTCAATTCCTCAACGGGCGCTCCTGTGGACGGTGCCACGGTCACGCTGATCGACATGAGCACCGGGCTCCCCGCCACGGTCTTTGGCGACGATGGCCTGAGCACATTTCCCGCCACCGTGGTGAGCGGGACCAGCGCCGTCGACTCCAGCGCGCGGCTCTATCTCTTTCCGCCCGGGGGCTTTCGTTTTCCGTTCGTCGCGCCGGGCGACTACCGGCTGGTCGTCACGCCGCCGGGCGGCTATACGGCGCCATCAGTTGTGCCGCTGCCCGTGCTGCTGACGGTGCTCGATCCGGGCGGCGATCCGTATGCGGTGGGGATCGGTTCCTTCGGCGATCTCTTTACGGTCGTGCCGGGGCCGGCGCTGAATATCGACATTCCGGTCGATCCAATCACGACCGCCCTGCGGTTGGAGAAATCCGTCTCGAAAACGGAGGTCTCCGCCGGAGATTTTCTGCAATACCGCCTCATTCTGGACAACCTCAGCACCGTCGTCGCGGCCACAGGTGTGATGGTGACCGATGTGCTGCCCCTGGGCATGCGGTACAAGGGCGGTTCGCTGCGATTGAACGGCGCGCCAAGCCCCGATCCCTCGATCAGCGCCGATGGGCGCACTCTGACGATTTCAGTGGGTGCGATCGCGGCAGGCGGCCGGGTGGAGATCAGCTATGTGGCGCAGGTCGGCGCGGATGCGCCGGCCGGCAACGCCGTGAATCGCGCCATTGCCGCGGGCGCCGGCGGCGCTTCATCCAATGCCGCGCAGGCCGTGGTGCGGATTCGCGAGCCGTTTTTCAGCGAGCGCTTTACGATCATCGGCCGGGTGGTGGAGGGCGAGTGCGATACGGCGTGGGAGCGGCTCAGCGGCGTGCCGAATGTGCGGATGCTGCTGGATGACGGCACCTATGTCGTGACCGATCCTGACGGTCAGTTCCATTTTACGGGTGTGCGACCCGGCGCCCACGTGGTCCAGCTCGATCTTGACAGTCTGCCGCCGCACCTGGAAGTGGTACCCTGCATCCAGAACAGCCGGTTTGCCGGCCGCGCCTTCTCGCAATTTGTCGAGGCGCAGGGCGGGACGCTGTGGCGGGCCGATTTCTATGTCAAACGGACGACGCCACTGCCGTCGACGCCGATGGACGGGGTCATCGGCCTTCGCTTGCAGAGCGAGCTGTTGCCGGCCTCCGATGCCGATACGGATGTGCGCGTGCAGTTCCGGGCGACGGTGGACGGGGGCGCCGCGCCGGTGACACAGGCCCGGGTGTCGATTGCGCTGCCGGATGGCATCACCGTTCTGCCCGGCTCCGCCCACGTGGATGGCCTGCCGGTCGGGGATCCTGCGGTCGCCGAGCAGGTCGTCACCTTTGCGTTGGGCAATGTCGGGTCGGATTGGAGCCGGCTCATCGAATTCACAGGGGTGATCAGCCGGGGCTCGGCCCCGACGCTGCCGGTCGAGCCGGCGCTGTACACGTTTCGCGGTCATTTCAACACGCTGGAGGCGACGCTCACTGCCGCCGGCGCCGCCGAACTCGACGCGTTGGTCTCCACCTTGCGGGACACACATATTGAACGCATCGAGGTGATCGGTCACACCGACAATGTGCGCATCGCGCCGCGGAGCCGCCATCGGTTTGCCGATAACGACGACCTCTCGAAGGCCCGCGCCGGAACCATCGTTGACCGCTTGACGCTGGCGTTTGGCCTGTCGCCGGATCGAATCAGCGCCGAGGGACGGGGAGCCGATCTGCCGGTGGCGGAGAATCAGACCGAAGAGGGCCGCGCCGCGAACCGTCGGGTGGAGGTGCGCGTCTACTCCAGGTCGCAGAGCGCGGAGACTTCAGGAGGGCTGATCTGTCCTCAAGGGGGTTATCGAACCAGGGCGCTGGTGCTCTTTGACACCGTCGAGCGCCGCAATATCTCGACCACGGCGGTGGACAGCCGTCTGCCCTGCCCGACGACGGGTCGGCCGGCGGCGCCTGGTGGGATGGATCTCGATGGCACAGGCGGGCAGGGGGCAGGTGTGGCGCCATCGGCTCCGGTTGAAAACGGCCCCCCTGTGGTTGACCCGGAGATGGACGACGGGCTTCGTCGAGCCGACAGCGGACGGCAGGTCACGACAGTGGCGGCGCCAACAATGGCGGCTTCACCGATGGCGCCGGCGCCGAAGGATGCACTGCGGGTGCAGGACCCGGCGCCCGATGATGTCACCGCCGCCGGCGGCAACACCGATTGGCTGGCGGATCAAGCACCGGGGATCGAGTGGCTGTTCCCGGCCCCTGACCATAATCCCCGGGCGCCAGCCGTTCGTATTGTCATCAAGCATCGGCCCGGGCAAACACTAACGCTCACATCGAGCGGCAGGGTAGTTGACCCGCTGACGTTTGACGGGACCACAGTCGATCCCGGCTCACCGGTGGCGGTCAGCATCTGGCGGGGTCTGCCGCTGGTCGAGGGAGAGAATCTGTTTGTGGCCGCCATCCATGAGGCCAACGGCGATGAGGCCGCCACGCTGTCACGCGCCGTCCACTATGCCAATCGTCCCGTGCGCGCCGAATACGCGGCCGGACAATCGATGCTGATTGCCGATGGGATCAATGCGCCGGTCATTGCCGTGCGGTTGCTTGATGAATACGGCCGTCCGGTGCGGGCCGGGGTGACGGGATCGTACACGATCAATCCGCCGTATGTGCCGTCGGAGTCGGTCACGGCTCAGCAGCGGCGGCAGCTCGCCGGCCTGGATCGGTTCACGCCGCACTATGTGATTGAAGGGGATGACGGCATGGCCTATCTGGAACTGTCGCCGACCACCGAGACCGGCATGGCGGTGCTGGACTTTATCTTTCATGACGGGCAACGGCGCCGCGCCCAGGAGCTGCGTGTGTGGCTGGAGCCGGCGCCGCGCGACTGGGTGGTGGTCGGATTTGCCTCGGGTACGGTCGGCTATAACATCCTGAAGGGCAACATGCAGTCACTCGATGCCCAGGGGACGGAGGAGGGCGTCTATACCGATGGGCAGGTGAGCCTCTATGCCAAGGGGCGCGTACTCGGCCAGTGGCTGCTGACGCTGGCCTATGATTCGGACAAGGAAAAGGAATCCTTTGGCCGGCGGGGGCTCTTCTCCACGATCGACCCGAATGAATTCTATACGCTCTACGGTGACACGACGGAGCAGCGGCACGATGCCGCAAGCCAGGAGAAGCTCTACCTGAAGCTCGAGCGCGAACAGTTCTACGCGCTCTTTGGTGATTACGACACGGGGCTGACCCAGACGCAGTTGTCTCGTTACAGCCGCAGCCTGACGGGCGTGAAAACCGAGTATCATGACGGCACACTGGATGTGACGGCGTATGGCGCAGAGACGGAACAGAACTTTGCGCGTGACGAGATCCAGGGCAATGGCACGTCGGGTCTGTATCGGTTGTCGAACGGTGACATCGTGATCAACAGTGAGAAGGTGCGGATCGAGACGCGGGATCGATTCAGAAGCGAAATCATCATCGCCAGCCGCAGCCTTCTTCGGCACATTGACTATGACATCGACTACAGCGCCGGCACGCTCTATTTCCGCGAACCGATCACCAGCCGGGATTTCAATTTCAACCCGATCTTTATCGTGGTTGAATACGAAACCTCCGGCGTGGCCGACACGGATCTCAACGCCGGCGGCCGCGTCGGCGTCCGTCTGTTCGATGGCGCACTCACCCTGGGAGCCACCTACATCCACGACGACTCGACCACCAGCCGGACCGATCTGGGCGGCGCGGATATCAGATGGAAGCTCGGTCCTGAAACGGAATTGCGCGTGGAAGGCGCGCTCAGCGACGGCCAGAACGCCACGGTCAATTTGGACGGCACGGCCTACCTCGTTGAGCTTGAGCACCATGACCGACGGTTCGACGTGCTGGTCTACACGCGTCGGCAGGAGGCCGGTTTTGGTGTCAACCAGCAAAATGCGAGCGAGGGTGGGATGGCCAAAAGCGGACTGGACGGCCGCGTGCGGTTGACCGACCGCCTCGCCGTGCAGACGCAGTATTACCACCTGGACAATCTCTCCAGCGAGGCCGTCCGCGACGCGGCCAGCGCGCAACTGGACTACCGCACGGATCGTGGGGGCGTCCGTGGCGGCCTCCAGTTTGCCCTGGATGAGGCGGCCGGCGGCCAGGAATTCGAGTCCTGGCAGGCACTCGTCGGTGCCAACCGCTATTTCTTCGATAAGAAGCTGGAGCTGCATGCCCACAGCGAGATCAGTCTGGGCGGTTGGAATGAGAGCGTCGACTATCCGTCTCGGTACGTCATCGGCGCCAGCTATGCGCTCACAACGGATGTCCGCCTGATTGTCGACCAGGAGGTGACGGACGGCGACGCCTTTGATTCCAGCACGACGCGTATCGGGCTGCAGGCCGTGCCGTGGCAGGGCGCCCGGCTGACGAGCACGTTGAATCAGAGTCACATGGCGGAATACGGTCCGAGAACCTTTGGGCAGCTCGGCCTCACCCAGGCGTTTCTCGTCGGCGAGCGCTGGGGGTTTGACCTGTCGGCGGACAGCAGCCAGACGTTCAATGAATCGGGCAGCCCGCCGCTGGTCATCAATCCCAATTATCCGATTGCATCGGGAGGCATGCTGGCTGAGGGATCGCTGACCGATAATTTCTATGCGCTGAGCGGGGGGGCGACCTACCGATCCGATCTGTGGTCATGGAACGGCCGCACAGAGGCCAGAATCGGCCAGCGAAGCGATCGCTACGGTTACCGGACCGCCTTCCTGCGGCAGGCGCAGGCCGGCGTCGCCTTTGCCTTTTCAGCCCAGCTCTTCCGGACGGTGCAGGAGCCGGGGACGGTGGGCCTGCTGGCCGGCGCCACGCTGTCCTGGGCCTATCGGCCGCTGGGCCGGCAGTGGTCCGTGCTCGACCGGCTCGAGTTCAAACATGATGAGGTGGAGAACGGCACGGGGATCGCCGGCGGCGGACTTTTCGGTGACAACGGTCTGGTGGCTGTCGGCGATGCGCGTTCGAGCCGGCTGGTGAACAACTTTACCCTCAACCGCGTATCGCGCGCCTGGACCGAGGCCGACCGGCGGGGGAATCTCTTTCAGCTCCAGCAGCGGTATCAATGGTCGCTCTACTATGGGGCCAAGTATGTGCTGGATCGAATTGACGGGGAGGATTACCACGGGTTCACCGATCTGATCGGCCTTGAATGGCGCGCCGACGTCACGTGGCACGTTGACGTCGGGCTCAGGGGCGGGATGCTTCATGTGTGGGACGCTCATCAAGTCGCCTACTCGTGGGGGCCGATGATCGGCGCGGCGCCGATTGAGAATGTCTGGATCACGGTCGGCTATAATTTCACCGGATTCCATGATGGGGATTTTAGCGAGGCAGGCTATACGGCACAGGGGGTCTATGTGACGTTTCGCATCAAATTCGACCAGCAGAGCCGTCTCACGCTGGCCCGACCATATGCGACGGCGGTCAGCACGGCTGATATTGCCTCATCGACATCGGAGGCGAAACCATGACCCGGTCATGGGACCGCCACATCCGACGGGTTGTCAGTTGTGCCTGGCGCATGCGGTGTGTGGCCGGTCTCTTAGGGGGATTTGTGCTCCTGTTATCCGCGCCGGCCACGGCGGCGGTGACGGTGACACCATCGACGTGGAATATTATCGGGCTGGATAGCAACAGCCCAGCTTTCGGCCCCAATCGTTTCCCCGTCGGGGCGAAGGTCTGCAGCTCAACGGCGCTGACCAATGTGGATGTGACCTTCGCATGGGAATCGGCGAGTGCGCACATTTTCCTTCGGGCAGGTTCGCTGAACCCGATCACCATCACGTCGCTTTCAGCCGGCGGCTGCGCCGACGCCTATTTTGAAGTCGAGGTCAATCCCGTGATGGCGGCGTTTGATGCAGCCCGTCGCTACTCCATTACAGCGGCCGGCGTCTCGACGCCAACGCCGCGTGAACTCTACGTCGAGCACCTGGTGTCACAGAGCCGCAACGCCATTTCCGACATCAAATTGGATGGCGTGTCGGTTCCGGCTGGAGGGGCGATGAATCTGGTCGTCGGTAACACCTATACCATCGAGTTGTTGGGCGGCACGGCCACCCAGGGATACAACCAATTCAAGGCATTCATTAACTTTCCAAACACCATCTTTCAAACCCTCTCGGTCAGCACCGATTATTCGGCCAATGATTCCCCGTATGTCTCCACCACGAACCATCCCTATCTCTACGCCGACGCCTGCCTGTGGGAGAATGATCCCAACAGCCCCAATTATCGCTCGTGCGTCGGCGGCGATTTTAAATCGGGCGGCAGCGATGTGGCCACCACGTATGTCGTCAGGATCGTGAGCGGCGGCGGGACCAGCAACTCGCTCAACTCCCTGCTCTATGATTTCTCTGGCAGCAGCTATCACTATAATGCGGATTTTTCCACCAATACGCGCATTGTGAACGTCATTGATCCCACCGCGCTGACGATATCAAAAAACTTTGCTCCGGATCCGACCAATGTCGGCGGCGTTTCCGCCCTGACCTTCACGCTGACCAACCCGAACGCGGCCGCGGTGACCGGAGTAAATTTCAGCGATGTGTTCCCTGTTTCTCCCGGTGCCATGATTGTGGCCACCCCGCCGAGCGCCACGAC
>CAZJRH010000405.1:0-2686 GCA_964548215.1 uncultured Nitrospirota bacterium | reverse complement strand
TCACCGGGGACATCGGCCGAGGAGTTGGGGAAACAGGCGGCGCCCGACACCAGCAGGCCGAATGCCACCAGGCGCACAACATGCCGTCCGCGCTGACGCATGCCACGGTAGCATAACAAAGCGCTCCCGGCGACGCAACGATGGTCGAAGCGGCTGTATACTTTGATCCCGATGCGGTGGTAACATGTGAATTAGCCATGATGCCACAAGGAGCGTTCCCCATGCGACAGCGCCTACTAGTTACAGCCGCACTGCTTCTCTGTCTGACCGCCACTCCGGCGCTTGCGAAACCAAAGACCTTGCCACCCGCCCTGCTGCAACTGCAGGAGGCGTTCATTTCGCTGGCCGACGGTGTGAAGGCGTCCGTCGTCAATATCGCTCCGCTCTCCAAATCGGCCAACGAGGGGCGGCGCGCACCCCGCCAGGACCATCCGGGCCCCAACACACCACCGGGCACCGGCTCGGGGGTGATCATCTCGGAAACCGGTTATATTCTGACCAATAATCACGTCGTGGGGGATGCGGAGGAAGTCGAAATCCGTCTCTCGGACAAGCGCTCCTTCACCGGAAAAGTCATCGGCCGCGATCCGGACACCGACATCGCCGTGGTGAAAATCGAGGTCAAGGAACCGTTGTCCGCCGCCGTGCTGGGAGATTCCAGCAAGCTGAAGGTGGGGCAATGGGTGGTCGCCGTCGGAAATCCCTTCGGCCTGGATCGGACGTTGACCGTCGGGGTGATCAGCGGCCTGGGACGTGAGGGTGTCAACCTCTCCCGCTATGAGGACTACATTCAGACCGACGCGTCGATCAACCCCGGCAACAGCGGCGGACCGCTGTTCGATCTGAACGGTGAAGTCATCGGCATCAATACGGCCATTTTGAATTTCGCCCAGGGCATCGGGTTTGCCATTCCCTCCAATATGGCCAAGGAAGTGTCAAGCCAGTTGATGGAGAGCGGCAACGTGGTGCGTGGCTGGCTGGGCGTCGGGATTCAGCAATTGACGCCGGAACTGGCGGAAGAGTTCAGCGTCAAGGAAACCGACGGCGTGCTGGTCAATGAGGTGTTCAGCGGCGACCCGGCGGACAAGGCCGGTTTGCGACCCGGCGACATCATCACCAAGGTCAATGACCGCGACGTGGCCACCCCATCGACGCTGGCCAAATTGATCGCCCAGAATCCGCCAGGCCAGAATATCACGGTCCAGGTGCTGCGCGGCGGGAAAAACCAGCGCTATACGATTCAACTGACCGAACGGCCCCAGAAACCGACGCCGGTCAAGGCCCCGGCCCCTGAACCGCCCTCGGCCAAGCCGGACCCGATTCTCGGCCTGATGGTCGACAATGTCACACCGGAGTTGGCCGAGCAGTACAAGCTCAAGGAAACTTCGGGACTGATGATCAGCAAGGTCATCAAGGGCAGCGTCGCGGAAGAGGCTCAACTGCGGGAGGGGGATCTGATCCTTGAAGTCGAACGGACTCCCATCCAAACGGCTGCAGAGTTTTTCGAAGCCGTCCGCCACCGCCCCGATGAAGAGAAATTGCTGCTGCGGATCAAGCGGGAGGACCGGGCCTTTTTCGTCATTCTGAAACCGGAAGCGCCGAATGAGGACGAAAAGAAAGCCGACGATTCGGATTCAAAGAATTAACCGCTGAACAGATCGGGGAAACAACAACGCCGTCCATCGGGTATCCGATGGACGGCGTAATTTTTTTCGCGTTCTCCGCTAGGACGAACTGGCGAGAACTTTCAGGACTTTCAATCGATTGGCGTGGCGCAGCTTCTTCAATGCTTTGGCTTCAATCTGCCGAATGCGTTCCCGCGTCACCGCCAGATGGCGACCCACTTCTTCCAAGGTATGCTCTTTCTTCATGCCGATGCCGAAGCGCATCCGAATCACCGTTTCTTCTTTCGGGGTCAACGTCTGCAGCACCCGGCTGATCGCAAGGGAGATTTCCTTGCGCTCCACATTGGCATCAGGCACGGGCGCGGTCGGATCTTCCACCAGTTCCTGCAGCTCGCTCTCCTCATCGCCAATCGGCGTCTGCAGCGCCACCGGTTCCTGGATCGACTTGAAGACCTCTTCAACCTTGCGGACCGGCATGCGGGATTCCCTGGCCAATTCACGATGGTTCGGGTCGCGGCCCAAGCGCTGCAGGAGTTCCTGCGACGCCTTGATCAACCGGTGATAGGCTTCGGTCATGTGGACCGGAATCCTGATCGTCCGGGCCTGGTCGGCAATGGCGCGCGTGATTCCCTGCCGGATCCACCAGGTGGCATAGGTGCTGAACTTGAACCCTTTCTTGTACTGGAACCGTTCCACCGCCTTCATCAGGCCGATATTGCCTTCCTGAATGAGATCCAGCAGGGACAGACCGCGGCCGACGTATCGCTTGGCGATGCTGACGACCAGCTTGAGGTTGGCCGCGATCAGCTCTTCGCGCGCCCGTTCCATCATTTCCTCGCCGGCCAGGACCTTGTTCCACACCGAATCGATTTCCTCGGCCCTCATGTTGACCTGGCGCTCGATCCGGCGAAAACGACGGATCTTTTCCTGCTTGGATAAATGCGCCTTGCGAATCCGATCGATCTGACAGAACAGAATATGCAAACCCTGCCTGGCCTGCTCCATCGCGCTTCGGGACGGCCGTCGGCGAGGAGCAAACTCCTCGGTGTCGGCATCGATGC
>CAZJRH010000404.1:0-1813 GCA_964548215.1 uncultured Nitrospirota bacterium | reverse complement strand
AGCAATCTCTTTTTCGTCCGGGCCGGCCGCCTGCACACCCCGTCGCGCGCCACCGGGCTGCTGGAAGGCATCACGCGCCGGGTGATCCTGGACTTGGCGCGCCGGGAGCGGATTCCCGTGCGGCAGGGACGATTCCCGCCGCGCGCGCTCCTGGCCGCCGACGAGGCCTTTCTCTCCAACACCAGCTACGAGATCATGCCGGTCGTGCGCGTGGACGGACGCCGCATCGGGGAGGGCCGGCCGGGGCCGATCACCCGGCGCCTCCATCGCGCGTTTGACGAACTCCGGCGACGGCCATAACGCGCCCGACCGTCATGCGCCGGCCCATGCATCGAATCGACGTGGTGCTCGTCGCCCCCCAGCGCCCCGGCAACGTCGGCGCCGTCGCCCGGGCCATGAAGAACCTCGGCGCGGGCCGCCTCATCCTGGTCAACCCGTGCGACCATCTCGCCCCGGAGGCCAGGCGACTCGCCTACGGCGCGCAGGAATATTTAACGCGGGCAACCGTCGCCGGTTGCGTGGCCGACGCCGTGGCCCGCTACCGGCTGGTGATCGGCGCCACCGCCCGGGCGCACAAAGGATACGGCCCGGCCGAACCGATTGCCTCGGTCGCGCCGGCCATCCTGGCGCATGCGCAGCGTCACCGGATCGCCATGCTCTTCGGCTCTGAGCAGAACGGGCTGCTCAACGATGAACTGGCGCTCTGCCAGCGATTGATCCGGCTGCCAATGGCGGCGCCGGCGCCCTCGTACAATCTCGCCCAGGCGGTCCTGCTGACGCTGTACGAGCTCTTTACCGCCCGGAGCGAACCACCGCCCGACCGGCAACGCGCCGCCTCCTCGGAGCTTGAGCGGCTGTACGGGGACTGGACCGCCCTGCTCGGCGCCATCGGCTTCATCAAGGGCCGGCAGGGGCGGCAGATCCTGACCGATCTGCGGCGGATTTTCGGACGCGCCGGGCTCGACGAGCGCGAAGTCCGGATCTTTCGGGGCATTGCGCGACAAATCCTCTGGCATCGGACGCGCGGCCGTCAAAATGAAACCGCCCGACAAGAATCGCCGGGCGGCGGGGAGCGTGCGGAAAAGATCGACTAGCCGGCCGGAACGGCGGCGGCCTCCGGCGTTTTTTCGATTTTCACCTTGCTGATGCGGCGGCCGTCCATATCGACGATCGTGAATTTATAGGCGCCGAACCGGATGATTTCACCGCCCCGCGGCATGTCCTGCAATTGATGGAGGACGAAGCCGCCCAGGGTCTCATATTCGTGGGAGTCGGGCACCGCAAACCCGTGGTCCTCCCGAAGGTCGCGGATCGAGAGCGAGGCATCGGCCACCACCGAGCCGTCCTTCAGCCGTTCGACCGAACGCTCTTCAACATCGGATTCGTCGCGAATCTCGCCGACAATCTCTTCAATCAGATCTTCCATGGTCACGAGGCCTTCCACGCTGCCGTATTCATTGATCACGATGGCCATGTGGATCCGGCGCCGCTGCATTTCCTTGAGCAGCCGGCTGATCTTCATCGTTTCGGGCACGAAGTAGGACGGCCGGACCAGCTCTTTGAGATCGAAGGTGACTTTGTCGGCGATCACCCGGAGCATATCCTTATAATGGAGGATGCCGTAGATATCGTTGATGCCGCGTGAATAGACCGGGTAGCGGGAAAACTGATACTCCGCCATGTAGGCCAGGAGCTCATCCTTGGACATGGTGGCCTGGATGGCCCGGATATTGGGCCGGGCGATCATCACTTCCTTCACGTAGATGTCGTTGAACTGAAACACGCTGAGAATCAGCTCCCGTTCGGTGCGGTC
>CAZJRH010000403.1:0-4794 GCA_964548215.1 uncultured Nitrospirota bacterium | reverse complement strand
CTGCGACTGGCCGAAATGCTTGAATACCAGGCCCGCTTGCGGAGCAAGATCCTGGCGGCGGTCACCTATCCGGTCGTGCTGCTCGCCACCAGCGTTTCCATCCTCTTTTTTCTGATCCTCTTTGTCATGCCCCAGATCGCCCAGGTCTTCGAGGACATGGGACAGGCATTGCCCCTGCCGACGCGCATTCTGCTGGGCACGAGCCAGTGGCTGCGCGATTACTGGTGGCTGCTCGCCGGCGCGCTGGCCGGCGGGGCGATCTGGCTGCGCCGGTATGTCTCGACGCCGGCCGGCCGCCTGCGGATGGACCGGACGCTGCTCAAGCTGCCGGTCTTCGGCCGGATGGTGGGCATGGTCGCGTTGTCGCGGTTTGCCCTGACGTTGAGCACCTTGCTGGCGGCCGGCATCACGCTGCTCCAAGCGCTGGGCATCGTGCGCGGCGTGGTCGGCAACACGGTCCTGGAGGCGGCGATCGAAGAGGCGGCCAAAAACATCCGGGAGGGCGAAAGCATCGCCGGCCCTTTACAGCGCAGCGGCCTCTTCCCCGGATTCGTGATCCAGATGATCGCCGTGGGCGAACGGAGCGGTGAATTGACCCAGATGCTGAAAAAGGTGGCCGAAACCTACGACCATGAGGTGGAAACGATGGTGGGCATGCTGACCGCCCTGCTGACGCCGATGCTGATCCTGTTCATGGGCGGCATCATCCTGATGATCGTGCTGTCGGTGCTTCTGCCGATTTTCGACATGAGCGGGATGGCGGTATGAATGGAGAATAGAGAATGGAAAATGGAGGGTAAGGAACAAATGAAGAGATGGCGGGATGCCAGAGGGTTTACGCTCATTGAGCTGATGGTCGTCATGACCATCCTGGCGTTGCTGGCCGTGCTGGTCGTGCCCAAATTGGTGGGCCGCAGCGATGACGCGAGAAGCACGGCCACGAAAGTGCAGATCCGCAATATCGAGAGCGCCCTGCAGCTCTACAAATTGGACAACGGCTTCTACCCCACGACCGAGCAGGGGTTGGCGGCGCTGGTGGTCCAGCCGGCGACCTCGCCGGCGCCCTCCAATTGGAAGAAGGGGGGCTATCTGCCGAAAGTTCCGGCCGATCCGTGGAAGCGGCCCTATCTCTACCTGAGCCCCGGCGTCAATGACGACGATTATGAGATCATCTCGTTGGGCGCCGACGGGCAGGAGGGGGGCGACGGGCCGAATAAAGATATCGCCAACTGGGATATCGAGTAGCGCATGCCCGTCGTCCGCGATCGCTTGGCCGCCCCGCGCGGTTTTACCTTGATGGAGCTGGCCGTCGTCCTGGCCGTGATGGCGCTGCTGGCCGCCATCAGTTACCCGAAGCTTCAGCACTGGATGGAAGCGCCGCTGCACAAGGGGGCGCGGCAGATGACGGCCGTGATCGAGCAGCTTCATGAACGGGCCGTGATGACCCGGCAGATCCACCGGCTGCGGCTTGAGGTGGCCGGCGACCGTTATTGGATGGAAATTCTGCAGAGGACGGAGGAGACGGAGGAGTTCGTGGCCCTGCGGCCGGAACGCTCGCTTCCCACCGGCGTGTGGCTCCGCGATCTGGTGACGGCCCAGGAGGTCACCGTGACGAACGGGGAGGCGGCCATCTATTTCTATCCGATCGGCCGCCTGGATCGCGTCGTGCTCCATCTGGAGCAACGGGACGGCGCGCTGGTGGAGGACGAATTGTCGTTGATCCCGCACCCGCTGACCGGCCGGGTGACGATTGCCGAGGGCTATGTGGAGTTTGCCCCCCGAGGGGAAGGGGGGCAAGGAGCATGAGCATGCGGAATGGGGAACGGCCCGGCGGTTTTACTTTGCTCGAGGTCATGCTGGCGTTGGGCGTGCTGGCCGTGGCGCTGGTCGCCCTGCTCGGGTTGCGCAATCGCGATCTATCGATGCAGGCGCATGCCCGCCATCTGGTGACGGCGACCGCGCTGGCGAAGTTGAAGCTGGAAGAACTCATCGTCGTGCCCGATGCGCGCGACGGGGAGCCGGCGGGCGAGTTCGGCGAGCGCTATCCGGGTTTTCGCTGGACGCGGACCATCGCTCCGGAGCCATTGATCGATTGGCTGGAATATCGCGTGGAAGTGAGCTGGCCCGAAGGCGCCCGCCAGGAGCGGGTCGAGTTGATGACGTATGTCAAAGCACCGACGACACTCTAGGCCGATGCGCATGAAATCTCAAAACGGCTGGACGCTTTTGGAGCTGCTGCTGGCCGTCGCGCTGCTGGCCGTGGTGGCCGTGATCGTCTACGGCAGTTTTCGCGCCACCGTCGCCGCCATGGAGCGGTCGGAGAGCCATGGCGCGTCCGCCCAGCAGGCGCGGGTGCTGCTGGCCCGAATGGCCGACGAGCTGGCCTCGGCCGATTGGTCGGCCGATCGGGAGGAAACGCTGCTGATCGGCGCGTCGGAGGAGATCGACGGCCGGCCCGCCGGTCGGCTGCTCTTTACCAGCCGTTCGCACGTCTGGTATCCGACGCAACCGCTGGCGATCGAGCAGGCGGTGATCGGCTACACCACTGAGCGGTCATCAGATGAATTGGAGGCCGGGGTGGGGCGGCCGCCCGGCCTGGAAGTCTGGCGGGAAGAAGAGGCGAATCCGTTCTCGGTCGCCTCCAATGCCGAGCGCCTGCGGGTGGCCCAGCGCCTGGCCGGCGTGCAGTTTCGGTTCTATGCCGACGGCGCCTGGGCGGAGGCGTGGGACGCCTCGGTCAGTCTCCGGCTGCCGGAGCTGATTGAAGTGGTGCTGATGTTTGAGGGCGCCGACGGGCGGGAAGAGGAATATCGCACGATGATTGCGCTGCCATTGAGGAAACCCTAATGCCGCGACGCATGGTCGGCGTGGAGTTGGGCCAGGACGCGATCCGGTTGGTGAGGATCGTGGGGGGCTGGCGTCAGTTCCAGATCGAGGGGTGGCAGGTGCGTCCGTTGCCGCCGGCCGATCAGATGGATCATCGCCCGGCGGCCGCGCAGGCATTACGCGAACTGGCGGCGGCCGGCTGGTTCAAGGCCGACCAGATCATCCTCACGCTGCCCGGCGACCAGGTGGTCAGCCGCACGGTGACCGTGCCCTTCCAGGAACCGGACAAGATCCGGCAGATTCTTGCCTACGAGCTGGAATCGCTGCTGCCGTTCGAGCTCGATGCGGTGGTGGTCAGTCCGGCTGCCGTACACCCGCTGCCGGCGCTCTCCGAAACGGCCACGGCCCGAGTATCGATCGGAGGTAGCCGGGTCCTGGCCGTGGCGCTCACCAAGGCGCGACTGCGCGACGTGCTGGAGCTGGCGACGGAGGCGGGCTTGGATCCCTCGGCGATTGAAATCGGCCCGATCGGGCTGGCCCGCTTCGCCCGCGCGGCGTTGGCGTCGAGCGCCCCCGGCGCCATTGAACCGTCCGGGGAGGCCGCCACGCTGGCGGTGATGGAGCTGGGTCTCGCGGGCACCACGATCGCCTTCTGCCGCAACGGCCAATTGGCGCAGTTTCGCATCATCTCACGGCGCGCCGGCCATTCGCCGGAGGAGGATGAGGCGTTGCTCGCCGAGCTGAAACGGGCGACCCATTTTTATGAGCTGGATGAACGGTCGGCGGTCGAGCAGTTCATCGTCTGCGGCCCGCGCGCCGACGCCTCCACCGCCGGGCTGATCGGCCGGCTGGGCGACACGCTGGGAGCTCAACAGATCGAGGCAAATCCCCCCTGGCTGCGACCGCGCGGGGCCGACGAGGGGGCGCTGCTGCCCTTCGCCCAGGCGATCGGCGCGGCGCTGCGGTCGCCGGAGGAGCCCTGCAATTTCCGGCAGGCGGAATTCATGTCGCCCCTTGAGCGCAGCCGCGCGCGCAACCGATCGGTCGGCCTGGTGGCCGCCCTCGTGGTGCTGGCGGTGCTGGCCGGCGCCAATTTTTTCGCCCACTATTACGTCAAGGAACGGGCCTACACGGCGCTCAAGACGGATCAGCGCGCACTGTTCACACAGGCCTTCTCCGACATCCGTGTGGTGGTCAACGAGCTGGCGCAGGCGAAGAGCGCCCTGGAGGCGCTCAACCGTCAGGCCGCCTTTTTGGGGGAGGGGGAGCCGACCGCGCTGGTGGTGCTGGAACGGCTGACCGCGGGGTTGGAAACGCTGCCCGAGCTGAAGGTCGAGCGGCTGCAGATCGCCGGCCAGAAAGTGGATTTGGAGGGTGACGTGGCGACATTCGAGGCCGTCGACCGGGTCCGGGAGCTGCTGCGGCAGGTGGCCGCCTCCGGGCAGGTGACGATCAGCAACGCCCGGTTGAGCGCGAACCAGGAACGGGTCCGGTTCAAGGCTGAATTTATGTTTGCGCCCGATCAGGCGGCCGCCCGCTTGGCGAACGGACAGGGAGGGATGGGATGAGCGCGCTTCGGGAACTCTGGCGGCGCTTTTCCCGGCGCGAGCAGCAGATGCTGGTGTGGGGGGGCGCGGCCGCCGCAGGCATCATTCTCTACGTCACAACGATCGATCCGCTCATCACGCGCATGACCCTGCTCGAGACGTTGATCCCGCAGCAACAGGCGGAGCTGGAGCAACTGGCCCGGCTGCGCGAGGATTACGTTCAACTGAAGGGGCGAGTCGCCCGGCTCGACCGGCAGGCGCAATCGATGGCGCCGGACTTTTCACTGCTGGCCCTCTTGGAAACGACCGTGCAGGAGCAGGTTGGCAAAACCCATCTGGCGGGCATCCGGCCCATGCCGAGCCTGCCGTTCGAAGACTACGAGGAGACGGTGGTCGAGGTGCAACTGGAACGGGTGACGCT
>CAZJRH010000402.1:0-1919 GCA_964548215.1 uncultured Nitrospirota bacterium | reverse complement strand
CAGACCGGACCGATGGCGCTGGCGCGGTTGCTGACGCTGGCCGCGATTCCCCTGCTGGTGGGCTGGGTGACCTTCGGGCGGATGGCGCCCAAGGTGCAAAGCCCGACGGGCATCCGGATTCAACATCCCACCATTCCCGGCCAGTATGAAAAGCTGGTCAATCCCTACAGCAACCCGACCGACGAGCTGGTCAACGCCTTTATTCAAAAGGAAGGCATTCAAGCCCCGGTCGAAGAGGCCCGCAAGCGTCTGGTCCATCAGGCGATGTCGGAAGGGCGGGGGCTCTATCAGAAAAATTGCCGCCCCTGCCACGGCTCCAAGGCCGACGGCAACGGGCCGGTGGCGGCCGGGTACCGGTTGCGGCCGGCCAATTTCCGCGACCCCGGCACCATTGCGACCGTGGTCGAGGCCTATGCTTTCTGGCGGATCAAGGAAGGCGCGCGGGGATTGCCGAAGGAATCGACCCCGTGGGATTCGGTGATGCCCAGCTGGAAGGATGAATTGACCGACGACGAGATATGGAAGATCGTGCTCGCCGAATACGACACGGCCGACGTCGAGCCGAGGAAACCGGAGAAATTGCACTGATGCGGTTATGGCTCATACTGTTGGCGGGCCTGCTCTGGACGGCGCCCGCGGGCGCCGGCGAGCTGGACACGTTTGTCGGTCCGACGGCGACCGACGAGATTCCGTCGAAGCCGGCGCCGGCCACGCCCGAGGCCATTGAGGCGGGCAAAAAGATCTATGAGCGGCGCTGTCTGCCCTGTCACGGCGCCACCGGCGCCGGCGATGGACCGGCCGCCGATACGATGGATCCCCGCCCACGCGATTTTACCAAGGGGAAATTCAAGATTCGCTCCACCGTGCACAAGGCGCTGCCGACGGATGAGGATCTCTACCGGGTGATCAGCCGCGGGATTCCGGGCAGCGGCATGCCGGCCTGGAAGTCGCTGCTCTCCCAGGATGAGCGGCTGCAGGTGATTGCCTACATCAAGACGTTTGCGCCGGCCTTCAGCGATGGGACCAAGCCCGAAATGATTCCGGTCGGCCAAGCGCCGGCGGCGACCCCGGAGACGCTCAAGCAGGGGCAGGAGATTTTCGAGAAAGTCTGCTTTGTCTGCCACGGCAAGGCGGGGCGGGGCAATGGCCCGCTGGCGGTGGCGACTCAGGATGATTGGGGCAATCCGCTCTATCCGCGGAATCTGACCAAGAGCTGGACGTATAAGGGTGGAAACGACGTGAAGGATGTGTTCCTTCGCATCTCGGGCAGCCTGAACGGGACGCCCATGCCGGCCTTTATGGCGACCATGTCCGAAGAGGAACGCTGGGCCTTGGCCCATTACGTCAAGTCCCTGCAGAAGCCGATGCCGGCGGCCGACGCCGTGGTGATCGAATCACAGCGGGTCGACGGGGAGCTGACCGACGATCCGGCCTCGCCGATCTGGAACGGTGTGCACGCCGTTGATGTCCTGATGTCCGGGCAGGTGCATGTGCCGCCCCGCAACCAAAACCCGACGGTCGATCTGGTCATGATCCAATCGATCTATAACGATAAGGAAATCGCCTTTCGGTTGACGTGGGATGATCGGACCGAAAACCGTATGCACCAGGACAGCGAACGCGCCCAGTTGATGGAGGCGCCGATCGTGACGGAAACCTATCCGGCGCTCTATCCGCCGTCGGTGCGGTTGCGCAATCTTCGCGACTCGGCCGCTCTGCAATTTGCGGTCAGAATGCCGCAGGGTCCTGAGAAACCCCATTTCTTCCTGGGTGACACGGGCAAGCCCGTCAATTTGTGGCGATGGCGAGCCGACGGCGACGCGGTGGAGGAGTTGATGGCCAAGGGCTACAAAACGCCGGCGGCCCGACAGCCCGACGAGAGCCAGCAGGCCGCGGGCAAGGGCGTCTTTACCGACGGG
>CAZJRH010000401.1:0-2580 GCA_964548215.1 uncultured Nitrospirota bacterium | reverse complement strand
TTCCCGGATGCCGGCCGCCGCCACCGCCTCGATGGCGTAAAACAGCATCGGTTTGTTGGCGATCGGGATCAGATGCTTGTTGCTGGTATACGTAATGGGGCGAAGCCTAGTCCCCCGGCCGCCCGCCGCGATGAGGGCTTTCATCCCGCCCCCTGCCGGCCCGCCGCAGCGCGAGTCATTGCGTCTCCCCCGTGAACGGACAGGACAGTTACCATTGGTATCCCAATCGCATCATCATTGGATGACTGACTCGGTGGATGTGCTCCAACTCGGCCGATGTCAATTGTTCTTTCCATGAGAGATCTTCCTTGATGACCCCGATCGTTGAGAATCGGATCCGGTTGCCGCCGATTGTGTGCTGGTCGAAACTATTAAGGTTTTCGATCGCCGGGTCATAGGGGTAACCAAGGAAGCCGCACACGCGCCGCAACGTTTCAATGGGCTGCGCGCAAAAATCTTCGTACTTCACGTGCATCCAGTCATGCGGCGGGACGCCATCGAGAAACCGCAGGATCCCCCGATTGACCCTCACCCACTTCTTGGCAATCGGCTCCGTCGTTCTCCGGGTTTTCATTCGTTTTGCCCGCGACCACACAACGCCGCGGACATCCCTCGTCAAAAATATTATCTTCACGCTGCCTGTTCCGTAATCATACACGTCCCGCATGCTCACACGGTCCTTCGACGCATCGATCACCGCCTTGGCGTTGGTCAGTGATCGAATGACACCGGCGGCGAAAAGTCGATGTTTCATCCACCTGCGATAGGTCAGGGATAAAAACGACAGCCATTTGATGCCCGGCAGATTGTCATATTCGGCGGTCCGAAACGTCCGGTACCATGCTCGAGCCGCGAGACTGAACGGCGCGCGCCATTTCAAGTCCTTCTCCGGCCCAATGCTTGAAACCCGCCAACTGAACGGCGCTTCCGAAAGGTCCGCACCGTATGAGTGTTTCACCGCGTTGGCGACCGCGGCCCAGACCGGGCAGTCCATCGGTCGCTTTCCACAGCTGCAGACCCCCGGCTTATCGACACGATTCGCTCTGGCAAACTGCAGGGACAGACGGTCGATCTCGCCGATCGACGTCATGTCGGGATGCCGCCCCAACAACAACTCCAACAGCGTCGAACCGGAGTTGCCCCACGAGGTGATATAAACATAATCGGCGCGGGTGAAACTCATCGATCGCCTTCTCCCAAACGCTTGGTTCCAAACACAACAAACCCCGCCGACATCCGGCGCAGGCGACGACCCGTTTCCAGTCGTCCGGCCGGGCGCCTGCCGGCGGTGATGAGGGCGTTCATGTCGACGGCCGTGGCGCCGTGGCAATGCCCAGCGATGCCTTGAACACCTCGTCCGACGAGATCGCCTTCATACACCAAGCGTTCACCACGCGACAGTCCGGTTGACGCGCCGATCGGCCCATACAATAGCAATACGGTTGCACGACTTTGGCGGCCGGCTCGTCCGGCAGACGGATTGTTGATCCTCTTCCTCCCTGCAGATAGACCGACGGACATCCGACGGCTCGAGCCAGGAGAATGGTCATGGGATCGAAACTGACGCACCATCGGGCGGACTCTATCAATGCCGCGAGGCGCCGCAACGGGAGTCGGCCGACGAGATTCACCACCAGCCCGTCGCCGCGAGATATTAGTTGATCCGCCGCGGACTGATCATCTTCCCCTCCGATCAACACGATGGGCGCCGTGACATGGGTCTGGACCATCTGGAGATACCGGGCGCACGCATCGAGCGGCCAACGTGCGGTGGGGTGCGGCCCGGACAAACCGAACACCACGGCCGTGCGCGGTTCAACACCATGCTCCCGCAGCAGCGCCGCAACCTCGGCCCGCTCCTCCGGTAAAATCGTCATGCGAACCTGCTGGTCCCGATCGTCAATTCCCAGCGCGCGCGCCACATTCATATAATGAAACCGGCGGTCGGCGTACTCCATCCTGCCCATGATCAGATGCGTATAGCATCCGATGGCCTTTAACCATGCGGAGAGCGTCGAAGAGGACCGATACCCGATGCGCCGTGGCGCGCCGGACATCCACGTGGTCAGGATGGAAGACGGCCGTCCGGTGACATCCACGACGGTCTCATAGCGAGGTCGCTGAGCGGCCGGTGCCGTCCATGACCATGCGGCGGGGCTGCCGGGTTCGTCGTCCGCCGGCGATGGCACGAACACACGAGACACATCGCGGTTGCCGCGGAGCAGATCAGCGGAGGCGCGGCTGGCGAGCACGTCAAGCTTCATGGACCGGCTCTGCATGCGGAGCGCTGAAAACAGCGGGGTCAGCTGCAACATCTCCATCGGAGGCAGTAACGCGACGACGAGCCACCCTGCTGATGGTTCGTCGTCATGCGGGGCGCGCGATGGGAACCGAAGCGACGCGCTGACCGCGTCGTCGACACCATACCGCCGTGTCTCCAACTCGGTGGCCCGCTGCTGGACACACCGCTGCAGCACCTCCTCATCAAGTTCGTGGCCCGCAGCACGTCGGTCGTCAACCGGTTTTTTGCCATACCACCGGGCGACGGCAACTATCGGGCCACGGCAGACGGCGCCTTTG
>CAZJRH010000400.1:0-9903 GCA_964548215.1 uncultured Nitrospirota bacterium | reverse complement strand
GTTTTCGGCACGCCGACGATGGGGCACCCGATCTGCCACAGCCGATGGGCCGCAGAGAGCGTCCCGTCGCCGCCGATCACCACCACGCCGTCCAGGCCGCCGGCCGTGATCGTGCGTTTGATCGTGTCGGCCATGTCGACGATCTCCTCGCGGCCGTCGACCGTGCGGCGGTATTGAAACGGATTGACGCGGTTGGTCGTTCCCAGGATCGTGCCGCCCAGCGTCAGGATGCCGCGGACGTCCTGCAGGGTCAACGGCCGTTGGAGTTCTGGATGAATGAGACCTTCGTACGCCTGGTGAATCCCGATGACTTCCCAGTGATACCGGTGCGCGGCGGTTTTGACAATCGCGCGAATGACCGCGTTGAGGCCGGGCGCGTCACCGCCGCCGGTCAACACGCCGATTTTCATAGCCGCACGCTAGGATACAAGGTTGCCCGCCGTTTGTGTGTGAGAGGAGCCTGCCGATCAGGAATAGGTGACCGGCTTATAACACGCCGCCGAAGAATGAGTCAACGACCCCGTTCGGCAGCCTTTTAAAGAATGATAACTATGGAGAAAACGCCGCACTGTTGCTAAATTACCACACATTTATTATTTTATGGCGATGTTTAGATATCTACGATAATTATAACGTACTGTTTTTACTATAATATTTAATATTATTTCAATTTTTATTGTTTCGGTACGAGTTTTGCTTCATATAATAGCGTCATGCGCTACCAGCGAACGATCAAGCAATCGGCGGCCTGCTCGGGTGTCGGCCTCCATACGGGAGAGATGGCCACGCTGCGGCTTCATCCGGCGCCGGAAGATCACGGCATCATCTTCGTGCGGACCGACCTGTCGCGGCCCCTGTCGATTCGGGCGACGGCGGCCCATGTGGTTGATACGGCTTTTTCCACGACCCTGGGACATGAGGGCGTGGGTGTCCAGACGGTCGAACACGTGCTGGCGGCCTGTGCCGGGCTGCGCATCGATAATCTGCTGATCGAGATCGAGGGGCCGGAAGTGCCGATTCTTGACGGCAGCGCCGCGCCGTTTGTCGCGATGATCCAGCAGGCGGGCATTCGATCGCTGCGGCGCCTTCAACCCTACCTGCGCCTGATCCGTCCGCTCCACTTGGGCCGGCCGGGGCATGGGATCACGCTGAAGCCGGCGGCCATTCCGAAAATCAACTGCTCGATCAGTTTTCCGGACGCGGTGGTTCGGGAGCAGCAGTACCTCTATCATTGGACCGAAGAGGAATTCATTCATCAGATCGCCCCGGCCCGGACGTTCGGCTTCATGAAGGATGTGGAGCGCATGCGCGCCATGGGCCTGATCAAGGGCGCATCCATGGACAACGCCGTGGTGGTCGGGGATCTGGGCGTGATGAATCCCGAAGGGCTGCGCTTCGCCGATGAGTTCGTGCGGCATAAGATCCTCGATTTGATCGGCGACCTGGCGTTGGCCGGCATTCCGCTGGTTGCCCACGTGACCGCCGCCTGCGCCGGGCATCGGATGAACTTTGAATTGGTCCAGCAATTGATGGCGCAGCCGGACGCGTGGGTGAAGGTGGCGCCTGAACCGCAGGGTGCGCCCGCCGAACCGCACGCGCTGCCGGCCGTCAGCCCCCTCTCGCTCTAAGCGATGTTTCCGTTCCGCGCGCTCCTTGCGCGCCGCCCGTCCGCGCTCGCGCGGCACAAAAAACTGGGAACCACAGTGTTCACCGTTCGTGGTTCCCAGCTTGATGTGATGTAACGGTATCGAGTTACTTTTTCTTTTTTTTGGCTGCCTTTTTCTTTTTCACCACTTCGGACCTCACCCCCTTTCATCCTCTTCTCTGAGAAAACGCCGCGACCCCGCCGTCATGGCGGAGCGTCGACTCTGTGGTGCGCACCGTCGTCGACGCGATGGTGCCGTCGATGATGATGTCACGTGCGATGAAGCAGGATGAGGAAGCATCAAACTCGAAAAGGGCGAGCGAGGCGGAATCGCGTTGAATCGTTGACGTGGAGCCGTGAACCAACGCGGCAATGCATGGGTGAGGTGACTTCGGCAGCGTGATCGGCTGCGGTGTGCGGTTCGTGATGCGTTGCGTCTCCTCCTCTAGGCGATGACCGGCGGCTCGTACGCGCTCACACACTCTCACGCCGCCGTTGTTTTAGGAATATCACAGGCATGGGAGGTTGTCAATGTTTTCCGTAAAATTTTTTCATGTTGCGGATGGTCGATGCGCGTCGCATGCGCGCGTCCGTCACGGTTTTAGGCCGAGTTTTTGCCGAAGCAGTTGTTTCATGACGGCGAACTCTTCGCTGCCCAGCCACGCGCTGCCGAGCGCGAAGCCGCCGACACTGCCGCCCACTCCGATGGCCAGCCAGAGCATTTTCGAAAGCCACAGCCCCTCCTGATCCCAGAGCGGCATCTCGCTGATGGGCCAGCAGATCAGCGCCACGCTCAGCGATGCGATGACGACTTTTCCGTGCGACTGCAGGATCTCCCGCACGGGTAGGCCCTGGCGTCGATGCAGCAAGGACAACAACCAGAGAAAATTGATCATCGAGGCGATCGATGCAGCGAGCGCGAGCCCCGCGTGGCGCAGCGGCCCCATCAGCGCCAGGCTGAGGAGGATGTTGACGAGCATGGCGGCCACCGCGGCCCGCACCGGCGTTCTCGTGTCCTGGGCGGCATAGAACGCTTGCACGACCACACGCACGCCGGCAAAGGCCCACAGTCCGATGCTGTAGGCGACCAGCGCGCTCGCCGTGCCGGCCGTTCCCTGCGCGTCGAAGGCGCCATGCTGGAACAGCACCTGGATGATGGGCTCCCGCAGCAGAATCAACCCCAGCATGGACGGCACGGTGATGAAGAAGACCAGCCGCAGTCCGAACGCCGACGTCTGGCGGAAGTGATCGTGCTGTCCGAGGCTCGACTGGGCCGACAGCGTGGGCAGCAGCGCGGTGGCGATGGCGACACCGAACAGTCCCAGCGGAAACTGAATCAGCCGCATCGCGTAATTTAACGCCGCCACGCTGCCGTCCGGCAGGAAGGAGGCCAGGATGGTGTTGACGACCAGATTGATTTGGGAGACGGACAATCCGATGGTCGTGGGAAGAATCAGCCAGAGCATGCGCCGCAAGCCGGGATGGGACGGTTCCCAATGCCACCGGATGCCCATGCCGTGCGCTCGCAGGCTGGGCAACTGGACGGCAAACTGCACCAGCCCGCCCAGCAGCACGCCGATCGCGAGCGCGAGCACCGGCTGATCGAGCCGTGGCGCCAGCGCCAGCGTCAGCGCGATGACGCAGATGTTGAAGGCGCTGGAGGCGAGCGCGGGGGCGGTGAAGGATTTAAAGGAGTTGAGGATACCCATGGCGACCGCGGCCAGGGAGACGAAGAGCAGGAACGGGAACATGATCCGGGTCAGCGTGACGGTCAGCGTGAATTTTTCAGCGTCGCCGGCGAAGCCCGGCGCGAGCGCGCGCACCAGCCAGGGCGCGGCCAGCAAACCGAGCAGACTGACCACGGCCAGCGCGACGCAGACCATGGTAAAGCTGGTGTCGGCCAGCCGCCGGGCCTCCTCGCGCGGGCGCGTCGAGAGGTACTGGGTGAAGACGGGGATGAAGCCCGCGGACATCGACCCCTCGGCGACCAGCTCGCGGAGCAGGTTGGGGAGCCGGAAGGCGACATAGAAGGCGTCCGCCGCTGCGCGGGTGCCGAAGAGCCAGGCGACGATCATCTCGCGCAGGAGGCCAAGCACCCGGCTCAGCAGCGTGAAGAGGCCGATCAGGCCGGCGGCGCTGGTCAGCGCCCGTCGATGGTGGGCGGGATCCTGCAGGGGTTGATCAGCTTGACGAGGCATCGGGCACTATGGTAGAACACGCCGCCGGTATTCGACGACAAGAACGGGGTCCAACATGAACCGACCATCCACAGCCAAGCGGATTCGCCAGAACGCGGCGCGCGCCACGCGCAATCGCGCGCTGCGCACCGAGTTGAAGACCCGCCTGAAAACGATCCGCACGGCCATCCAGGCCGGCCAGGTGGATGCCGCGGCGAAGCTCCTCCGGCCGATCATTTCCACGTTGGATAAGGCGGCGTCCAAGAAATTGATCAAGAAAGCCCGCGCCTCTCGAACGGTGGCGCGCCTGTCGCGGCATCTGCACCGCTTGACCTCGCCGCCGGTTTCATCCTAAGTCGCATCTCTTTCTATATCCTGTAAGTCGCCATCAGCGGTCCGGGCCACTCCCGGCAGACCTCAAGCAGCAAGAGTTCGACCACCTGCTCTTTGGGCAGGCGTCCCCCCTTCAGTTGCGCGTCGGCCGTCACGCAGCTCGTCAGAATCCGCTGCAGGCGGCGCGATGTGAAGCCCGCCGACTGCCGATGGAGTGTCTCGGCGTAGCGGGGCATGACGCCCAACCGCTGCGCCAGCGCCGCCGGCGCCTGGCCGGCATCGGCGGCGCAACGGGCCAGCCAGAGGCGCCGCAAATGGCGGGTCAGCATGGTGAGGAGGCCGACGGGGTGCTCTCCCTGATCCAGCAGGTGGCGCGCCAGAACCAGGGCGTCGGCCAGCCGCCGTTCACCCACGGCATCCGTCAGTTCAAAGATTGAATGTTCCCGCCCGTGCGCCGTGAGCTGCGTCAATGCGTCCAGCTCGATTTTTACAGGTACAGAGGTTGACGAAACATGTGTTTGCGATGGGGGTTTCAGGGGGAGAGGAGCATCTCCCCCTGTTTGAGCGAGCGCTTCAGCGCGAGCGGATCCATAAGTTCGAAGTTTTTCCAGCTCGTTGGTCAGCGCATGCAGTGACGCGCCCGTTCGCTCGATCAGCGCATGCGCCACGTCCGGGGTGAGCTGAAGTCCCATGGCCGTGGCTTGCCCGTTCAGCCAGGATGGCAGCTCCCGCTCCAACAACGGCTGGCAATTGACCACCGTGGCCCGCTGCAGCAGGAGGGAGAAGAGCCGTCGCCGCTGATCCGCCTTGGCGGCCGCCACCACGAAGCAGGTGCTCGGCGACGGGTCGTTGATGTAGGCGGTCAGCAGTTCCTGGTCGTCGGCCGTCAACGATTCGGCGCTGGTCAGCACGACCAGGCGGCGCTCGGCGAAGGCCGGTAGCATGGCGGCGGCGGTCAGGATCGACATCATCGGCGCGCCGGCCTCGAACCGTTCCGTGTTGAGCAGATCCTCCGGGCCGACGGCGGCATCGCGCAGCAGTTCGATCGCCTGCGCGGTCACGTAAGGTTCCTCGCCCAGGCAGAAATAGATCGGGCCCGGCGCCTGCTTGCCCAGGGCGCGCCGCAACTCGTGCGGTCGCAAGCCGCGGCCGGCGGCGGGTCGATTCATCGGCGGGTGGCGGGACTCGCGCCCGGGGACGGCGGCGCCGTCAACGACAGGCTCAGTTGGTGCGCGACCAGATCGGCCAGGCGCTGGCCGGCGTCGTGAAACGACCGCTCCTTGGCCTGCCGGGTGGCGATGGCGTCCCGGCTGGCATAGTAATCGGCGGCGCCGGTCAGCTCGTGCCCGGACCATAGCACCGCGCCGTCGGCCGTGCGGGTCAGGGTGAGGTCGACGCGCAGCTCCAGCCGATACTCGGTCGCGCGGCTGTCGGCGTCGAACGCCCTGGGGGTCGTCTTCACGCCGGTCACGCGGCCGTTGAGCAGCCACGCCGGCTGGTCATTGGTATTGACGATGCGCCACGGGCCGGCGACCGCCAGTTGAGTCTTGAGGCGCCGCGTGACGATCTCGCCCAGCAGCGGCTCGGTCGTCTCATTCTCGAGCAGCGTCACCGCAAGCGTGGACGCGCCCGCCGCCTGGCCTGCCGGCGCGGGGAGGGCGCTCAACGTCGTATAGCCGCACCCGGCGGCGCCGAGGGCAATGGCCATCAGCAGGGAGCGGACCGCAGTGGATGTTGGCGTCATGCGGTCAGACCACCAGGTTGAGCAGCCGGCCCGGCACATAAATCCGCTTGCGAATGGGGTTGCCCTGAATCCAGGGCTGTAATTTCGGGTCGGCCAGCGCGCGAGCCAGGATTTCCTCCTCGTCCAGTTCCGGCGGCACCTGGAGCTGGCTGCGCAGCTTCCCGTTGATTTGCAACACGATCGTGACCAGTTCTTCTTTGAGCCAATGAGGGTCGGCCTCGGGCCAGCGCTCGGCGAAGATCGAGGTGGCATGGCCGAGCCGCTGCCACAGCTCTTCGGCCAGATGGGGCGCGAAGGGGCTGAGCAGGATCAGCAGCGTTTCCAGCGCATCGGCGTAGGCGGCCAATTCGCCCGCGTCGCCCTCCGATTTGGCGGCGTCCCACTGCGCCAGGGTGTTATAGAATTCCATCAGGGCCGCGATGGCCGTGTTGAACTGAAACTGCCGGGCCAGGTCCGAACTCACCCGGTGCATCGTCTGGTGCGTGGCGCGCCGCAGCGCCTGTGCCCGCGCGGAGGCGTGCTGGGGGTCGAACGGCGGCAGCTTGCGCGCCGCCTTGACGCGGTCCGCGCCGTCGACGATCAGCCGCCAGACCCGGTTGAGAAAGCGCGAGGCGCCTTCCACGGCCTGGTCGTCCCATTCAAGATCCTTCTCCGGCGGGGCGGCGAACAGCGAGAAGAGCCGGGCCGTGTCGGCGCCGTACTGCTCGATCAGCGCATTCGGATCGACGACGTTGCCCTTCGATTTCGACATCTTGGCGCCGTCCTTGATCACCATGCCCTGGGTCAGCAGGTTGGCGAAGGGCTCATCCGCGGCGGTCAGGCCGAGGTCCCGGACGACTTTGGTGAAAAATCTGGCGTAGAGCAGGTGCAGCACGGCATGCTCGATGCCGCCGATATATTGATCGACCGGCATCCAGTAATCGGCCATGTCGCGGCGAAACGGCTGCGCCGTCTCCCGCGGAGCGGTGTAGCGGAGAAAGTACCAGGAGGAATCGATGAAGGTGTCCATCGTGTCGGTTTCCCGCCGGGCCGGCCCCTGGCAGCGCGGGCAGGTCGTGTTGAGAAACGAGGGGCTTTCCGCAAGCGGCGAGCCCCCCGTGCCCGTGAAGGGGACGTCGCGCGGCAGCAGCACGGGCAACTGGGCTTCCGGCACCGGCACGATCCCGCAGGCGTCGCAATAGAGGATCGGAATCGGCGTGCCCCAGTAGCGTTGCCGGGAAATGCCCCAGTCGCGCAGGCGATAGTTGATTGTGCGCCGGCCCAGGCCCCGGGCGACGATCTGCTCGATGATCCGGGCCTTGCCCTCGGTCTGCGGCAGGCCCGTCGCCGCCTCCGAATCGACCATCCAGCCGGTCTCATCGACGTAGGCCTCCGTCATCGACTCGGCGCGCAGCGACCGGTCGGGGTTCTGGATGACGACGCGGACGGGCAGGCCGTATTTTTTGGCAAATTCGAAATCACGCTGGTCGTGCGCGGGCACGGCCATGATGGCGCCGGTGCCGTAATCCATCAGCACAAAATTGGCGACCCAGATCGGGATCGGCTGGCGCGTGAGCGGATTGATGGCATGGGCGCCGGTGAAGACGCCTTCCTTCTCGAAATTGCCCATCAGCCGCGCGGCGCGATCCAGGCGGGAGGCGCGCTGGACGAAGGCCCGGACGTCGGCCGCCTGCGGCCGGTCCCCGATCAGCGACTCGACCAGCGGGTGTTCCGGCGCCAGGCTCATGAAGGTGGCGCCATGGAGCGTATCCGGCCGAGTGGTGAAAATCTTGATGGCGCCCGGGCCGTCCTGCAGCGGGAAATCGACTTCGGCGCCCTCGCTTTTGCCGATCCAGTTGCGTTGCATGGTGAGTACGCGTTCGGGCCAGCCGGTCAACCGTTCGCAGCCGGCCAGCAGCTCCTCCGCGTAGGCCGTGATCCGTAGAAACCACTGCTCCAGCTCTTTCTGGACGACGATGGTGTCGCAGCGCCAGCCTTGGCCGTCGGCCACTTGCTCGTTGGCCAGCACCGTCCGGCACTTCGGGCACCAGTTGACGGACGACCGTTTCCGATAGGCCAGGCCGCGTTCGTACATTTTCAGAAAAAACCATTGAGTCCAATGATAATAGTCGGGACGGCAGGTGGTGATCTCCCGTTTCCAATCATAGGAGAAGCCGAGCCGCTGCAACTGCTGCTTCATGTAGGAGATGTTGTGCATCGTCCAACTGGCCGGATGCACGCCCTGCTCGATGGCGGCGTTTTCCGCCGGCATGCCAAAGGCATCCCAGCCCATCGGGTGCAGAACCGTGCGTCCCCGCAGCCGCTGGTAGCGGGCGATCACGTCGCCGATCGTGTAGTTGCGGACGTGGCCCATGTGAATCCGGCCGGAAGGGTAGGGGAACATCACCAGGCAATAGTATTTACCGGCGCGGTCGGCGGCGTCGACCTGGGCCGGCGGCTGCTGGAGCCAGTGTGATTGCCACTTGGTCTCGATCTGTGTGTGGTCGTATTTCGCCATGACGGGAGGGGCCGGGGACCGCCTATTTGTATCACACGGCTGTGAGCATCTCAAGGTTGTCTTGCATGGTATGGGCATGCTAGGCTCCCCCGCTATGACAACGCCGCTGACCATCCTGCTCCCCACCGTTGCCATCCTGGGCCGGCCCAACGTGGGCAAATCGACGCTCTTCAACCGCGTCCTCGCCCGCCGCCAGGCGATCGTCGAAAACCTGCCCGGGGTGACGCGCGACCGCCATTACGCCGAGACGGACTGGCATGGGCGCGGATTCCGGCTGATCGACACGGGGGGCCTGGATCCCACGGCCCAGGCCGGCATGCTGGCGCTGGTCCGGCATCAGAGCGAGCAGGCGATCACCGAGGCGGATGTGCTGGTTTGCCTGTTCGACGGCCGGGACGGTCTGACGCCGCTGGATGAGGAGATCGTCGAACGCTTACGCAAACAGAAGAAACCGGTCTTCTACGCCGTCAATAAAGTCGATACCGTCGGCGGCAAGGCCTTGGTCAGCGAATTTTATCAGTTGGGCATCACCCCGCTCTATCCCGTCTCGGCCGAGCAGGGGCAGGGCGTGGCGGAATTATTCGACCACGTGGTCGCCTCGCTGCCGGCGCCGGGAACCGAAGCGCCCGCCGCGGATGCGTTGCCCAAGATCGCCATCCTGGGCCGGCCGAACGTCGGCAAATCGACGCTGCTCAACGCGCTGTCCGGCCAGGAGCGGGTGTTGGTGGATGCGGCGCCCGGCACCACCCGCGATGCGATTGATGAAGTGGTGGAGCACAAGGGCCGGTCCTATCTGTTTGTCGACACCGCGGGCATCCGCCGGCGGGGCAAGATCGACAAGGGTGTGGAGCGCTACAGCGTGGCGAGGGCCCTGGACGCCATGGAGCGGTGCGACGTGGCGCTGCTGGTCATCGATGCGGGGGAAGGAATCGTCGATCAGGAGACCAAACTGGCGGGGCAGATCATCGACGCCGGCAAAGGGCTGGTGCTGCTGATCAACAAATGGGATATGCGGGCGGGCTCGGTCGAGGCAAAAACGGCGATGGAGAGCGAAATCGCCCGGTGCTTTTCCTATGTGCCGTCGCCGGTCATGCTGTTTACGTCGGGACTGACCAAGCAGGGCGTCAGCAAAATCTTCGGCCAGGTGAATCGGGTCCTGGACGGCTGCAACCTGCGGATTACGACCGGCGAGCTCAACCGTTTAGTCCGGCGGCTCATGGAGAAAAAGCCCCCGCCCAGCGACAAGGGCCGCCGGGTCAAGCTCTTTTACCTGACCCAGGCGAGCGTGAAACCGCCGACCTTTGTGCTCTTTACGAACCGTCCGGTGGGGGTGAAGCCGGCCTACCTGCGCTTCATCGAGCACCAATTGCGCGCGCAATTCGGTTTTTTCGGCACACCCATTCGCTTTGTGCTGCGGCAGCGGGAATCTGAGAGAAATTTTCCCCGGCAGTTGCCCCCGAACAAACGAGTGAAACGAATTACTGGCGGGTAGGGGCGGGTTTCAAAC